>JBBRZY010000143.1:0-9054 GCA_038252885.1 Anaerolineales bacterium
GGGGTAGGTGGGCAAGCCCACCTACCCCTGGTAAAAATTTCCTTCGGTCAGATCCGACCTTTCACAACCTCCCCTTGCGGTGAGAATCTATCTCGACGTTGCCGCCACCGAGCCTTTTACACAATTGGCCCCCCGACTGAAATGCTCCCCGGCAGCAACAGGTTTTGACAAAAAAACCGTCAGATGCTATGCTCCACCCATTCATCGGGATTTAGTCCCCGCCAATCATTCAAGAGGCCACCATGACCCCTGAAACCGAAGTCGAGACCGAAGCCGCCCCGCAACCGTGGGTCAAGCCCACCATTGAGCGCATCCCGCTCAACGCTGCCCAGGACGGCGCCACCTCTAAGGCCAACGACGGCACCGCCGGCTCCAGCTAAATTTCGGCGCCTCAGTCACCTCGTTCGTACAGCCAGTTATGCCCACGTTAGCCACCCTGGGCACCGTCGTTCAGCGCGTGCCGCACGTTCTCTTCAGCCGCCTCGACGACGAGTGGCTGGCGATTGACAGCGAATCTGGCTACTGCTACAACCTCAACGCGGTCGCCGGCCGCGTGTGGGAGCAAATCGCCACCCCCACCGCCCTCAGCGCCGTCTGCCAAGCCCTCTACCCGCACTACACCGTCGACCCGGCCACCTGCCAGCGCGACGTGCTGGAACTCAGCCAACAACTAATCGACTATGGCCTGGTGACCGTCGTCGCCCCGCCGGCCTGACGGCATGCCCCGCCGCAACCCGCTCACCCGCTGGCTGGCGCTGC
This sequence comes from Anaerolineales bacterium, assembly GCA_038252885.1. GTDB lineage: Bacteria > Chloroflexota > Anaerolineae > Anaerolineales > UBA6663 > JADZEK01. The sequence continues at coordinate 760 of JBBRZY010000143.1, forward strand.
CCGCCCGCCGCCGCTGGCTCATCCTCGAAGCCGCCGCCCTGCTGCTCATCGCGCGCGTCGCCGTCCGGCTGCTGCCCTTCAAAACGCTCACCTGGTTCATGGAACGCCCCAGCACCCGCCCCGCCCTCGACGGCCCGGCGCGCGCCGCGCTCAAGAAAGATGTGCGCTGGGCCAACTACACCGCCAGCCATCGCCTATCTGAGAACATCGTCTGCTTTCCGCGCGCACTCGCCGCCCAGTCCATGCTGCGGCGGCGCGGCGTCGCCACCACGCTCTTCTACGGCGCGGCGCGCACCGCCGAAAAGGGCCTCTACGCCCACGTTTGGCTGCAAGACGGCGACGAGGGCGTCGTGGGCCAGCGCTCGGCCGTGGGCTTCGCCGTCTTGGGGCGCTACCCGGCTTCGCAGTAGCCCGCCGCTGCTGCCGCCCGCTCGACGACTGGCGCACCGTTCAACGCGCCGGCGCGCAGCTAATGCTGGGTTAGGCGGCCAGGCTCCCCCAGCGATAATGAGTGTATTGACTACACCATTTAGGCGTTTTAGGTATATACTCTCCTCATTAGCGCAACCACTCTTAGAGGAGATGCTTGCATGAACAGTCTGAGTAAACAATTCAACACCACCACGCTCGTCCTGATCCCCGTCGCCATCGCCATCAACATCGTCATTGGGCAACTCATCATCAACCTCGGCCTGCCGTTCTACCTGGACTCCATCGGCACCATCCTGGTCGGCGTGTTGGCCGGGCCCTGGGCCGGCGCGCTCACCGGCCTGCTCGCCAACCTGATCTGGGGCTTTACGATCAATCCGGTCAGCGCGCCCTTTGCCGGGGTAGCCGCCATCATCGGCCTGATGGCGGGCCTGGCCGCCGAGGCCGGCTTCACCCGCACCTGGTGGAAAGCCATTCTCACCGGCCTGGTGGTCGGCCTGGTATCGGCCGCCGTCTCTGCCCCCATCGCTGCCTATGTCTTTGGCGGCGTCACCGGCAATGCCAGCAACGACGCCATCATCGCCGGCTTCCGGGCCACGTTTGGCGCCGCTATCCTGCCGGCCAGTTTTGCGCAGGGCGCCCTCACCGATCCGGTCGATAAAATCATCAGCTTCTTACTCGTTTGGCTCATTATCGCGGCGCTGCCCATGCGTTTCCGGGCGCGCTTCCCGCAAGGGCAGGCCAAGGCCTAAAGCCCAGCCAACCAATCCATCCGCGCGGCGGACCGGCTACTCCAGCGGCCGTCCGCCGCGCGACTGCCGTGTCAGACCAGTTCAACATCTACCAGAGCCGGCCCAGCCGGTTGCATCGGTTACATCCAGTCACTAAACTGGTACTGGCGCTCTGCCTGCTGGCAGCCGCCCTGCTGCTGCCAGGGCTGTGGACCAACTACCTGCTGTTTGTGTTTCTGCTGCTGCCGCTGGCCAGGCTCGGGCAAGTGGTCGGGCCACTGCTCCGGGCGGTGTGGCCGCCGGTGCTGCCTTTCGCCGTCTCGGTCTTCCTCATTCAAGGCTTCATCTGGCCGGGCGGCACGCCGCTGTTTGGCCTGGGGCCAATCTCGCTCAAGCGCGAGGGCCTGTTGTTTGGCATCGCGGCGGTTAGCCGCATCCTGATGCTCGTCAGCAGCTTTCTCCTCTTTGCGCTCACGACCCGGCCCGATACATTGATGCTCAGCCTGGTGCAGCGCGGCGTGCCGGGCGGCCTGGCCTACATCGTCGTCGCCACCATCCAACTGGTGCCGCGCTTCCGCGCCCGCGCCGCCGCCATCCTCGACGCCCAACGCGCGCGCGGCCTGGAAACCACTGGCTCACTGCGGCGGCGCTTCAGCGCTATCGTGCCGCTGGTCGTGCCGCTGGTTCTCAGCAGTTTGGTCGACGTCGAGGAACGCGCGCTGGCGATTGAGGCCCGCGCCTTCAACCACCCTGGCCCCAAGACCAGCCTGATCGAGATCACCGAGGCCCGCTGGGAGCGACCGGCCCGCTGGCTGCTGCTGCTGACCATCCCGCTCAGCCTCGGCTTGCGGCTGTGGCTGGGCTGACGCCATGCTCACCCTCGAGCACGTCACCTACGCCTACCCCAACACCGAGCGCCCCGCCCTGCGCGACCTCAGCCTGACCATCCCGGCCGGGCAGGTGTGCGCCGTCGTCGGCGCGAACGGCGCGGGCAAATCCACCCTGGCCTACACGCTGGCCGGCTTTGTGCCGCACTTCTATCACGGCACCCTGACCGGGGCCGTCACCCTGGCCGGCCTGAACACCGCCGCCGTCACGCTGCCCGACCTCGTGCGCCGCGTGGGCCTGGTATTTCAGAACCCCTACAACCAACTCTCTGGCACCAAGTTCACCGTGCGCGAAGAGGTGGCCTTTGGGCTAGAGAACCTGGGTGTGCCGCGCCCCGAGATGCTCGACCGCATCGCCGCCACCATGCAGCTTACCGGCATCGCCGCCCTGGCCGACCGCTCGCCCCTCACGCTCTCCGGCGGGCAGATGCAGCGCGTGGCCCTGGCCTCGGTGCTGGCCATGCAGCCGCAGGTGCTGGTGCTCGACGAGCCGACCTCGCAGCTCGACCCCATCGGCGCGCGCGAAATGCTGGCCGCCGTGCAGGCGCTGGCCGCCAGCGGTCACATCACGGTGGTGCTGATCGAGCACAAGTTAGAGTGGGTGGCGACCTTCGCCGATCGCGTGCTGGTGCTGGCCGACGGCGCGCTGGTGGCCGATGGCCCACCGGCCGCTGTGCTAGCCAGCGACCTGATGCTGACGCACGCCGCCGGCCAGACGCGCTACACCCAGGCCGCCCGCCTGGCGCGCGAGCATGGCGGCCTCGCCGCCGCCCAGCCGCTGCCGGTGACGCTGGAGCAAGCCGTGGCGGCCTTTCAGGCGGGGCGGCCCTAACCGATGGACATTGTGCTTGAGGCGCTCACGCACACCTATGCGGGCGGCGTCACCGCCTTACAAAACGTCTCGTTGACGCTGCGGGCTGGCGAAGCGGTCGCCATCGTGGGGCAAAACGGGGCGGGCAAGACCACCCTGGTCAAGCACCTCAACCGGCTGCTGCTGCCCACCAGCGGCACGGTGCGCCTCGGCGGCGTAGACACACGCCAGCGCCGCGTGGCGCAACTCGCGGCCCAGGTCGGCTACGTTTTTCAGAACCCCGACGACCAACTCTTTCAACCGACCGTGGCGAAGGAGATCGCCTTTGGCCCGCGCAATCTGCGCTGGCCCGCCGCCCGCGCCGCCGCCGCCACTGCCGCCGCGCTAGAGGCCGTCGGCCTCACCGCCGTCGCCGAGCGCCACCCCTACGACCTATCGCCCAGCGAGCGCAAGCGCGTGGCCCTGGCCGCCGTGCTGGCGATGGAAACCCCCATCCTGGTGCTCGATGAGCCGACCACCGGCCAAGACTACGCCGGCGTGGCGCGCGTCGGCGCCCTGGTAGACGACCTGATCGCCCACGGCCGCACAGTCATCACCGTCACCCACGACCTCGACTTCTGCGCCGAGCACTTCGCCCGCGTCATCGTCATGGGCCAGGGCCACGTGCTGCTCGACGGCCCGGCCCGCAGCGTGCTGGCCCAGGCCGCCGTGCTGGCCCAAACCGATGTCGAGCCGCCGCAACTCATGCGCCTGGCCGCCCAACTGCCGTGGGGCGCCGCCCCGCTGCCCCTGACCGTCGAAGACTTCGTAACGACCTGGCTGGCGCGCGAACGCCCGGCCTAGATTTCGCGCGGCCGCCACATGGCCGTCAGCCCGCCCTCCGTGGCCAGCGACAGGTGGCCCCACGCGCTCAGCGCCAGCGTCACCTGCGCCACCGCCCCGGCGCTAAACACCTCGTCCTCCCCCGTCAACTCGGCCAGCAGTTCCTCCACGCCCGGGTTGTGCGCCACCAGCAGCGCGATCTCCACGGTGTCTGGCAGCCGCGCCAACACCTCAAAATAGGCTTCCGGCGCGTCATGGTAGAACTCCGCGTGAAATGTGATCTCCCCAGCGAAAGCGCAGGCTTCGGCCACGGCCGCCGCCGTCTCGCGCGCCCGCACCGCCGTGGAGCACACCAGCGCGTCGGGCGTCAGGCGGTTCTGGCGCAGCAGCGCGCCCATGGCGGGCGCGTCGTTGCGGCCGCGCTTGTTCAGCGGGCGCTCGTGGTCGGCCAGGTCGCCCTCTTTCCAACTCGATTTGGCATGGCGCATGATGAGTAGTGTTTTTGGCATGGCCGCTGTTCTAACCCGCCCAGCGCTTAAACGCAAACCGGCCCGGCGGCGCACAAGTTTGTGCGCCACCGGGCCGGTGACGATCCTAAACCCTAGCCCGACACCGCCGGTCCCCAATCGCCGCGCGCCTCCCCTGGGCAGCGGGGCGCGCCACGACCACTGTCACCAGCGGCGGTGAAAGTCATACGCAACTTCTAAGAAAATAATTGCTGGCGGGCAAAAACTAATCAACCGGGCCGGCTAGTCAGCGGGCGGGTTTCCAAACCCACCTGGCCGCGCCGCCGGCCGCTATGCCAAATCTAACTGTGGCTAGGGCGTTTCCACGGCCTGGCAGCCGCCCGGGGCTGTCCAGTGCCTTCCATCGGCCATCGCCATGCCCTGGCCGAAACCAAGGCCATCGCTGGCCGCACCACCCCGCCTCATTCCCGAACATCGCTCAGCCAAGCCGGCCTACATGCCTAAACGCCAAGACCAGGGGGACAACGGGGCAGAATTCTCGGCGCAAACCCATGGCTTGCCGCGAAATTCCGCGTGAAAAACGGTCATTTTTGCCATAAGGCCCCGCCTCAACCCAGACAGCGCGTTCGCGAAACGCTCTGATATTTTCTGGGCTGAAACCGCGCCGGCCGCCATGCCGTAACCCTTCCCCCCGTCGTCGTTCAGGCCGGAAAAACCGCCTTTTCCGTGTTGTCACCCCGAGAAAAGTGTGGAGGCCCGGCCTCCTCACCTCACCCGGAATGACAACCACCCGATGATGTTTGCGGACGCTTGTGTGGCGCCGCAGCGGCCCGGCGGGTTTTCAACCAGCGGGCCGCCAACGCCCCCGAGGGGCCGGCGGGCCGGATGAAACCATCATCCAGCGCACCGGCCCCCTCCCGTTCACAGCGTTCCGATAGCGTTCGTTTGATTTGAGTCGAAGCCCTAGCCCAGTAAGCTCAGTTGCTGCAGCCGCCGCAGCCCGCGGTGCTTGTGTTGCCGCACCAGGGCTTCAGTGATCGCCATTTGGTTGGCGATCTCGGCCAGGCTGTCGCCCGCCAGGTAGCGCTGGAGCACCTGCCGCCGGGGGGCGGGCAGTCGTTCCAGCCCGGCGTGCAGCGCGTGCTGCGCCTCGCGCGCTTCCAGCGTGCGCTCCAGGGCGCGCGGCGCGGCGTCAGCCGCCAGGTAGATCACCTCGTCCAGCGGGGCCCAGCGCCGCCCGCGCCGCCGCGCTTCGCGGATCTTGTTGCGCGCGATGCCTTTGACGTAGGCGGTGAAGGGCACGCCGGCCCGCTGTTCGTAGCGGCCGCGTTCTACCTCCACGTAGGCAGTGATCAGGGCATCCTGCAGGATGTCCTCGTCGAGTTCAGCCGTGTTATTGGTAGTGCGGATGAACTTGAGCACGGCCGGCCCGCCGAGCTGCCCATGCCATTCTGCCCAGGCATGGGCGCGGTCGTCGGGGTCGGGGTTGGCGCTGGGGAGCAGCCTTTTGACCAGGGCTTCATCGGAGTCCAGTTGAACCATCATCGGCTGTTTGCCTTTCTATACACAGAGACACTCAGGGGTAACCTGATAGCCTGTTGACGTTCGGGGTCCAACGAAGTTGCGTATGCGGTTGTTAAGGTCGCTGAGACGGCCGCGCGGCCAACGTCTCAGGTTTCTTTATGTGTCTGACTGCTTTTTTGTGACAAGCGCATGCTCACGCATGCGAGGCGAAATAAGAGTATAGCATCGGCTGTCAAGCCTTTGGCAGCGGATTTTGTAACGGACCCACGCCCTGTCCCCAGGATTCCGCTAGTATTTCCGGCCATTCGGGCTATAATCTCCGCGCGCGGCCGGCACGTCGCAGGCCCCGTTGGTCAAAGGAGACCAAGATGGCGAACTCCCCTTCCAATCACACCCGGTCGGGCAACGGCAATGGCCACCGGCCTGGGCTCGATCTGGCCCTGCCCAGTCCCGCGCCGACCCCTGAAGCCGCGCCCACGCTGGACCTCAACACCGCCGATGTTGACGCACTGCGCCAACTGCACGGCATCGGCCGCGCCCTGGCCGAGCGCATCGTGCAGTACCGGGCGGCGGTCGGCCCGTTCGCGACCCCGGCCGATCTGATGCTGGTGCCCGGCATCAGCCAGGTTACCTACGAAGCCAACCGCGCGCGCCTGAGCGCCAGCCCCACCCAGCCAGCGCCGGTCGCCGCGCCCCTGCCCGAAGCGCCAGCCGAGGCCATGACCGAGGCCCAGCCCGCCCTGGTCGCCGCCGAGAGCCCCGCGCCTGCGCCGGAGATGCCCGCGCTGACTCTGCCGTCACCCGAGGCTTACGCCCGCGTCGAGCCGCCTAGCGCCGAGGCCGCCGCCCTGGCCGAGAGCCTCGCCAACGCCCCCGAGGTCGGCTCGGTCACGCTGCCGCCCATCGTTGCCTACCCTCCAGACGAGACCGCCGCTGTCACCGCTGCCGAGGCTGCGTCGGTGGTTGAAGCGCCCACCGCCGTTGCGCCGCCGCCCGTGACTCCCGAGCCGGCCCCACCCGCCCCGCCGCCCTATGTGCCGCCACCGCCTGAACCGGTGCGCACCGTCTTTGCCGCGCCGCCGGCCCCCCGGCCAGCGCCCGCCGCCCTTGTGGCCGCCAAACGCGATTGGACCGGCCTGATGGCCATGAGCGTGCTCAGCGCCCTCCTGGGCGCAATGCTGGCCCTGCTGGCCGTCGCCGGCCTCAACGGCGGCACGTTGGCCCTCAACGAGCGGCCGGACGTCGTCGCCCTGTCGGCCCAACTGCAAGCCGCCGACACCCGCGCCACCGGCCTGAAAACCGAAACCGACGCCTTGCGCGCTCGCCTGGAAGCCCTTGAAGGCCTCTCGACCCGCGTGGGCGAGGTCGAAGCCAGCGTGGCCCAGGCCAACACCGCGCTCGACACGCTCGACGCCGAAACGACCGCGCTCGGCGCCCGCACCGACACCCTGGAGAGCCAGGTCAGCGTGGTGCGCGCCGCCATCGGCCGCTTCGACGCCTTCTTAGAAGGGCTGCGCGGGTTGCTAGCCGACGCCGCCCCCGCCGCCTCGACGGATGTAGCCCCGCCGGCCGCGACCAGCACCACCGCCGCCCCAACCCGCACACCGGCCGCCACGCGCGCCGCACCGACCGCCACGCCCTAACGCGTGATCTGAAAGGACGCCGCTATGTCCACCCCCTTAGAACTAGGGCCGGTCGCCGCGCCCAGCCGGCCCGACTTCTGGTCGCGCCTCGGGAAAATGCTGGGCCGCATTTTGGGTTTCTTGTTGCGCCTGATCTTCATCCTACTGCTGGCCGTGGGGCTGGGCGCAGGCGTGTACTACGGCCTGCCCTGGGTCTACCGCGCTCTGGTCCAACCAGTGCAGACGCATACCTCGCAGATTCAAGAGCTGTTCAACCGTGTGGAAGGCGTGCGCGCCGGCGAAGAGCAGAGTCAGAACGCACAGAACGACCGCCTGACCCAGCTTGAGACCGCTAACGACGCCCAACGCCTGCAGCTCGACGCCGCCGAGACCGAAGTCAGCGACCTGACCACCGCCCTGGCCGCCGAAACCGCCGCGCGCGAGGCGCTGGCCGCCCAGTTGACCGACATGCAAGGCCAACTGTCCGACCAGGCCGCCGCCAACGACGACACGCAAACCGCCGTGGATGCGCTGGCCCCCGACACTGCCGCCAACGTCGCCGCCACCACCACGCTCAAGCAGCAGTTGGGCCTGCTGCGGCTAGAGAACGACCTGCTGCGCGCCCACGTGCAGATCACTGCGCAGAACTTCGGTGAGGCCCGCACCACGCTCACGGCCACCGTCAGCGCCATGCAGGCCTTTATTGAGACGCCCGGGGTCTTCTCTGCCGACGCGCAGACCACCCTCACCATCCGCCTGCGCGCCGCCGCGCCCCTCATCGAGGCCGAGCCTGCCGCCGCCCTCACCGACCTCGACAGCATCTGGGCCGAAATGGAACGGCTGCTCAGCGCCGACTAAGCGCCCGTAATCGTAACCAAATCCATTTTCCTCAGCACCCGCCGGCCGAGCGCTGGCCGTTTGAGCGCGGCCATTAACACCAAGCCATTGACCACGTGTTAGCCCCCTGCAATGGCGACAGCCACTTGCAGTTACCATCTAGCA
>JBBRZY010000144.1:0-9042 GCA_038252885.1 Anaerolineales bacterium
CACGGCGGCGCGCCTAGCGAGGCGCGCCGCCTGAGAGTGTCTGCGGTTGTGGGCGGTTAAGTGGTGGCGCCCTTGAGCGTCAGCGTATCGGCGAAGTGGCAAGCCGAAAAGACGCCCGGGCTTACCTCGCGCAGCAGCGGCACTTCTTGCTTGCACACCTCTTGCACGTACGGGCAGCGCGGGTGGAAGTGGCAGCCGCTGGGCGGGTTGGCCGGGCTGGGGATTTCGCCCTCCAGCATCACCGGCTGCATCACCTCGTCGGGGTTGAGGGCCGGGATGGCCGACATGAGCGCGGCGGTGTAGGGGTGGTGCGGCTGGTAGAACAGCGCGGCGGTCGGGGCCAACTCCACAATCCGGCCCAGGTACATCACGGCCACGCGGTCGCTCACGTGCTCGACCACGCTCAGGTCGTGGGCGATGAACAGGTAGGTCAGCCCAAATTCCTTCTGCGTGTCCATCAGCAGATTAAGGATCTGGGCCTGGATCGAAACGTCCAAGGCCGAGACGGCCTCGTCGCACACCACGAACTCCGGCTCGACCACCAGCGCGCGGGCAATGCCAATGCGCTGGCGCTGACCGCCGCTGAAGGCGTGCGGGTAGCGGCGCAGGTGCTCCAGCTTGAGCTGGCAGCGCAGCGCCGCCTGGCGGATGCGGTCATCTAGCTCGGAGCCGCGCGCCAGGCCGCTGGCCACCAGCGGCTCGGCGATGATGTCGCGCACGGTCATGCGCGGGTTGAGCGAGGAATACGGGTCTTGAAAGATCATCTGGGCGTGGCGGCGAAAGGCGCGCATGGCGCGCTTGTCGAGCTTAATCACATCCACCGCCGGGCCGTCGTCAATGTGGAAGAACACCTCGCCCGAGGTCGGCTCGACTGCGCGCAAGATGGCGCGGCCGGCGGTAGTCTTGCCGCTGCCGCTCTCGCCCACCAGCCCGAGCGTTTCGCCGCGCTGGATGTGGAAGCTGACGTTATCAATCGCGCGGATGACGCCCGCGCCGGTGGCCCCGAACATACCCTGGCGCACGGCAAAATTCTTGCTCAGCCCCTTCACTTCGAGCAGGGGCAGCGCGCCGGCAGCAGCCACAGGCGCGGGGGCGGGCATCGTCGCAGCGGGGGGCGGGTTACTCGGGCTCATAGAGGAAGCACCTGACTGAGTGATGGCTGTCGATCTCGGTGACGGCCGGCGCCTTGACGTCGCAGCGCCCGGCCATGAACGACTCGCAGCGCGGGTGGAACGAGCAGCCCGGCAGCCGGCTGTACGGGCTGGGCACCGACCCGCCGATGGCGGCCAAGTGCTGGCCGGCGGTCTTGCCCAGGCGCGGCACGGCTTGCAGCAGGTTGATGGTGTAGGGGTGCTTGGGGTTGAGCAGGATGTCGCGCACCGGGCCGTACTCGACCACCTTGCCCATGTACATGATCGCCACGGTGTCGGCGATCTGGGCGATGACGCCCAGGTTGTGGGTGATGAACATGACCGCCATGCCGAACTCTTGCCGCAGTGAGCGCAGCAGCGCGAGAATTTGGGCCTGGATGGTCACGTCGAGCGCGGTGGTGGGCTCGTCGGCGATGAGCAGCGACGGCCGGCAGGCCAGGGCCACGGCAATCATGGCCCGCTGGCGCATGCCGCCCGAAAACTGGTGCGGGTAGGCGTCGAGCCGCAATTCGGCGTTGGGGATGCCCACCGTGCGCAGCAGTTCGGCGGCGCGGGCGCGGGCCTGGGTGCGGTTCATGGGCAGGTGCAGTTGAATGGCCTCGACGATCTGGCTGCCGATGGTGTGCACCGGCGAGAACGAGCTCATCGGCTCTTGAAAAATCATGCCGATGTCTTTGCCACGCACGCTGCGAATCTCAGGCCCGGCCGGCTTGAGCGTGGCCAGGTCCACCGCCTGCTGGCTGCTGGCCCCGTTGCTGGCCGGCGGGTAGAACAGAATGTGGCCGCTGTCGATCCGGCCGGGCGGCGGCACGATGCGCAGGATGGTCTGGGCGGTGACGGACTTGCCGCAGCCGCTTTCACCCACAATGCCCAGCACTTCACCGCGCCGGATCGTCAGGTTGACGCCGTCGACCGCCTGGACCGTGCCTTCATCCAGCGGGAAGGAAACACGCAGGTCTTGAATTTCGAGCAGGACCGGGCTGTCAATCATGGGCAGTGGCCTTTAGCGCGAGTAGGGGTCGGCGGCGTCGCGCAGGCCGTCCCCGACGAAACTGAAGGCCAGCACGGCCAGCACGACGAAGATGACCGGCGTGAACAGCCAGGGATACAAGGCGATGGCGGTGATGTTCTGCGAGTCTTGCAGCAGCACGCCCCAACTGATGACCGGCGGGCGCAGCCCCAGGCCGATGAAGCTGAGCGAGGTCTCGGCCAGGATCATGTAGGGGAAGGAGATCGACAGGTCGACGATGATGTAGCTCAGGAACGACGGCAGCATGTGGCGGAAGATGATGCGGCCGTCGCTGCTGCCGGCCACGCGCGCGGCGGTGATGTAGTCCTCGTCGCGCAGCGAGAGCAGCTTGGAGCTGACGCGCCGGGCCAGGTTGGTCCAGCCCAGCAGGCCCAGGATGATGGTGATGGCAAAGTAAACCTGCTCGGCCGACCACTCCAGCGGCAGGGCGGCGGCCAGAGCCATCCACAGCGGCAGCGTGGGGATGGAGCGGATGAACTCGATGCTGCGTTGGATGATGGCATCGACCCGGCCGCCAAAGAAGCCGGCGACGCCGCCGATGATCAGGCCCATGAAGAACGAGATGAACATGCCAATGACGCCGATGGACAGCGACACGCGCGTGCCGAACATGATGCGCGCGAACACGTCGCGGCCGAGCTTGTCGGTGCCCAGGATGTGCAGGAAGGCTCCTTCGCCCGCCACGCCATACAAATGCCGGTCGCCGGGGATCAGGCCCCACAGTTTGTAAGGCTCGCCTTTGACGAAGAAATGGATCGGCCAGGGGTTGGTGGGGTCTTCAACCAGCTCCAGCAGAAAGGTCGCCGGGTTCATCTTGTTGGTGACGGCGTAGACGAACGGCCGCAGGTGGAAGCCGCCGTCAGCATCGAAGAACCGAATGGTTTGCGGCGGCCCGTGCAGGTAGCCCACGTTGCGGGTCGTGCCCGCCGCCGGGGCCAGGAACTCGGCAAAGAGCATGATCAGGCCGAAGCCGGCCAGGAGGGTCATGCCGATCAGGGCCAGGCGGTGCTTCTTGAAGCGCCACCAAATTAGTTGGAACTGGCCGGCGGTGTAAAACTTGTTGTCTTGCTCAGCGGTGCGCGTCTTGCGCGCGGCGCGCTCGACCGGCGGTTGGACCTGGAGGGTGTCGGCGGCGTCAGCCATCTTAGGAAGCCCCGTAGCGAATGCGCGGGTCGAGGAAGGCCAGCATGATGTCAGAGAGGAAGGTGCCGATGATGGTCAGGGTGGCATACATCAGCAGCATGGCGCCGGAGAGATAGGTGTCTTGATCGAGCAGCGCCACCAGGAAGAGCGGGCCGGTGTCGGGCAGGGCCAGCACGAAGGCCACGATCGGCGCGCCCGAGATGATGGCCGCCAGCTCCCAGCCGATGGTGCTGACGATGGGGTTGAGGGCCACCCGCACCGGATACTTCAACAGCAGCTTGCCTTCCGCCATGCCGCGCGCGCGCGCGGCCGTGACGTACAGCTTGTTCTTCTCGTCGAGCAGCGTGGCGCGCATGGTGCGGATTTGGAAGGCGGTGCCGGCCACAGCCAGCACTAAAGCCGCGACCCATAAGTGACGGAATAGGTCAAATAGCCTCGCCAGGCTCCAGGGGGCGTTAACAAACTCTGGAGAAAACAGGCCGCCCACGCTGGTGCCAAAGATGACCACGCTGAAATACACCAGCACTAAGGCGAGCAAAAAGTTGGGCGTGGCCATGCCGATATAGCCGATGAGGGTAAACGTATAGTCCGCCACTGAATATTGGCGCACGGCCGATAGGATGCCAATCGGAATCGCTAGCCCATAAGTGAAAACTAAGGTGACGAGCGCCAGGGCGGCGGTGAAGCCCAGCCGCTCGCCGATGACGGCAGTGACGGGTAGGCGGCGGAGCATGGAGATGCCCCAATTGCCACGCAGGACGATATTGCTGATCCACAAGCCATAGCGCTGCAAGAACGGCCGGTCGAGGCCCAATTGGTGGCGAATGCCGATGATTTCTTGTTCAGTGATAGTGACGCCGGAGGCTTTGAGGCGGTAGACGGCGCGGTCGGCTTAGTCGCCGGGGGGGAGCTCGATTATTACGAATACCACAAACGACAGGACGGCCAGCATCACCAACATGATCAAGAACCGCTTGGCGATGTACTTGAGCATCGAGAACCTCTCCTGAAGCCGGTTTGCCCCGTGTTTTTTTGTTTGTCTAACTTAGACGCTGGGTGGGAGGATATCCTCCCACCCAGCGTCTGTCAAGCGGGTCTGTTGTGCCGTGAGCGCGGCGCGGGCCTAGTTGCTGCCGCTAACCGGCTCCTTGAAGTACCACTGATCCGTGCGCTGCGGATACATGCGGTAGTACTCGAAGGCGTTGATCTTCCAGTCAATCACGTTCCCCAGCGCGCGCGAGACAATGGTGATCTCAGGCGTGGAGGTGACCGTGCCGATCAGGAAGAAGTGGGCGCGGTGAATCTCGACGATCTGCTGGCCCAATTCGGCGTAGCGCGGGTCTTCCGGCGAGGTCGACTTCCACTCGTCGGTCAGGTCCCAGAGCGTCGCGATGTCGGCGGGCGGCTCGGTGCCCGAGGCGCCGCCGGTCTGGTGCCATTCGGCCCACGGGCCACCGCAGATGGGTTCCAGCGCGGCATCGCCGAAGGGCGGGTACAGGCGGAAGGGATTCGCATACAGCGGGGCCTCGGTGCTGGTGCCGCTGGTGGTGATGGCCACGTCGTGGTCATTGTTCGAGGCCAGGGTGCGGTAGGCTTCCGAGCTAACTTCGCGCAGCTCGACCTTCACGCCCACGTTGCCCCAGTATTCCTTGGTCAGTTCATGCAGGGCCACATCGCCGAACTGCGGCGCGTAGACCAGGTTGATGACCAGAGGTTTGCCATCGGGGCGCGTGCGGAAGCCATCGGCGCCCTTCACCAGGCCCAGATCGTCGAGCAGTGCATTCGACTGATCGGGGTCGAAGTCAATCATGTACTGATACCACTCGGGCTTGGCGAACGACACGCTCGGGTGGACCGGCAAAGCCTGCGACGGCTCGCTCAGACCGAAGTTGAGGGTGGTGTTGATCTCGGCACGGTTGAGGGCCAACGACATGGCCTCATTCCAGCGGACGTCTGAGAAGAGCGTCGCCAGCACCGGGTCTTTGTGCGTGCAGTTGAAGGCGTACATGCGGCCCTGGCCGGCGCCGGGGGGCATGCTGATGTCGTAGTTGCCGGCGTCTTGGTTCTGCTGATAGACCGGCAGGCTGCCGAGCCGCAGGCCCTGGGCCTTCTCTTCCAGCTCGCCGTTGATAACCTTCAGGTCGATCAGTTCAGGATCGGGCGCGTACGACTGATGCTGCTCGTCGGTGTAGGGCAGTTGCTGGCCGGTCGTGTCAACCTTGAAGTAGTAGGGGTTGGCCACGAACAGTTGGAATTCGGGGTTTTCGACCACCAGCAAGTGGCTCTCGAGCTTGGGCGGCATGTAGCCCAGGTCGGTCAGGTGATGGACGAAGTCTTGCCAGTCGTTCTGCCAGGAGCCGAAGTACTGCACCCAGCCTTCGTAGCCCGCGGCCACGGCCAAGGCATCGGCATCGGGGTTGTACTCGATGTGGAATTCCTTGAGGAAGTGGGCCGGCTCGTACATCTGAATGTAGGTGGTGGCGGCCAGGGTCAAGAAGCCCGGCGCGGGGGCGGCGAAGGTGAACTTCACCGTCACTTCATCCACCGCTTCTACCTGCATGGGCTCGCCGCCGTAGACCCAGGTGCTGGGCACGGTGGGGTGCAGGTCAGTGTTGAGCTGAACGTCGTTGTACCAGAAGGCGACGTCTTCGGCCGTGAACGGCTCGCCGTCTGACCACTTGTGGCCCTTGCGCAGGGTCATGATCAGTTCGGTGTAGTCGGCGTTCCATTCGAAGCTCTTGGCCACGTTCGGGACGATAGTTTGCAGGTCATCGGAGAAGCGCACCAGGTTGACGGCGCGGGCGCTCAGGAACTCTGAGTTGCCGGCTTCCGGCGCCACCGAGGCGAACCGCAGGCGGCCGCCATAGGTGCCGATTTCTTCGTAGGGCGCGACCACCAGGGGCTCTTCCGGCAGCCGGTCGGCGAGCGCCGGCAGGGTGGCGGGGGAGTGGTGGGTGGCGGTCAGCCGGTCGTCAAACGTGGCGCGGCTGGTGAAGACCATCTTGCAGTTGGCCAGGGCTTCGTACTCGGCCAATTCGTACTGCTCAGGATACTGGCCGGCGGGGACGCCCTGGGGGTCGGCCATGGTTACGGCCGGGCAGGCGCCGGGGCCGGCGGGGGCTTGCGTGTTAGCCGGGGCCTGGGTATTGGCCGGGGCTTGCGTGTCGGCCGGGGCTTGCGTATTGGCCGGGGCATTCGTGGCCACCGGTACGGCGGTTGGTGTGGCAGTGGCCTGGGCGCAGCCGACCAACAGTGTGAGCACTGTCAGTGAAGCCGCAATTTGATGTAGGCGCTTTGTGAACATCGCTTCTCCTCTTAGTAAAGCAGTTGTGACAGCCAGCAGGGGCAACACAAAACGGTACTCTTACTCAGACTTCCTCCTTCTACCTGCGGTATTCGAGTAGTGGCAGGCCTGGTCCGAATGCCAAGCCGGCCGAACACCCGGTCAGGGGATGCTGCACCGCAATGGGCGGGTTAAACAGGGTCCCATTAGGTTGTAGCGAGAGTATGACGCTTCACTAAAAGATGATGTATGTTGTCTGACAACATATCATGAAAGACTTTTGCCTGTCAAGCGGCCGCCCACGACCGAGTGTATTTCAGTTTGGGGGCAAAAACCTCAGGACCGGCGACGCCTGCGCTAGGTGCTGGGTCAGGCTAATCCGCGGACTCGCCGCCGGGGTGATTGACTGACCGGCGCGCCTATCCCAACGGCCAGCGGGTTTACACGCCCCTTAGGGCCGCTGCCGGTTTGGGCCAGTCGGAAATTTTTACCAGGGGTGGGTGGGCTTGCCCACCCACCCCAGGTAAAAATTTCCTTCGGTCAGATACAAAGTATCACAACCTCAAATTGCGGTGAGAACCTGTCTCGACGTTGCCGGCTACCTAGCCTTTTACAAATTTGGCCCCCAGACTGAAATGCTCCCCGCCAGCAGCCTCATCAGCAGCTTGCTAAGCGGGCTCCAGGCGCTCTCGCCTAGGTGGTTGCGGCCCAAGTCATGCAGCGCCAGCATGGCGAGCACCGCGCCCAGCAGCGCGTAGAGCGGGCAGAAGGCGTAGTTGAGCGGGATGGCCGGCCCGCCCGCACTTTGAAGCGGGCCGTCGTCAGCGCCTGAGAGTTCAGCCGGCCGATGGCCCACACCCAACACCGGCAGGTGATCGTGCGGAGCGAACGGGAGAGCGGCTTCATGGCACGGCCCTCGCTAACTAAAGGTCAGAAGTCGGAAGTCAGAAACAACCCAATCAAAAATCAGTGGTATGTCGGCAAGTAGCTCCCGTGCGCCTCAATCAGTTCGTCGACCAACTGGTAGATTTGGTCGGGCGCCAGCTCGGCGGCGGTGTGCGGATCGAGCAGCGCGGCGTGGTAGATGTGGTCGCGCCGGCCGGTCAGCGCCGCCTCGACCGTCAGCCCCTGCACGTTCAGGTTGGTCTGCATCAACGCCGCCAACTGCGGCGGCAGCGCCCCCACCTGCATCGGCTGGAGGCCGTTCTCGTTGATCAGGCACGGCACTTCCACACAGCCGCCGGCCGGCAGGTTGTCGATCAGGCCCCGGTTGGGCACGTTGCCGTACACCACGCGCGGCGTCCCGGTCTCCTGGCTGTGGATGATGAGCGAACCGTACTCGTGGCTGCGGCGCACCGGAATCGGCCCGTCGCCGGCCTCTAACTCGGCCCGCATCGCCTCCCAGTCGGCAATCTGGGCCTCGCACCGGCGCGGGTACTCGTCCAGCGGGATGTTGAAGGCCTCGATCAGGTCGGGCCGGTCGCGCTTGATGTACCAGGGCACATACTCGCTCAGGTGCTCGCTGCTCTCGGTTGGGAAGTAGCCGAAGCGCATGAAGGCGTCATAGCGCACGCGGTTGGTCGCCGGCACGCGGCCCTCGGCCACCACCCGCCGCAGGGCCGGGTATAGGTCTTGCCCCTGATGTTCGAAGCGCAGATAGAAGGCCAGGTGGTTGATGCCGGCGCAGATGTAGTTGGCGCTGTCGGCCGGCAGGCCCAGGTCTTGCTCCAACTGGTGGGCGGTGCCCTGCACGCTGTGGCACAGCCCCACCGTGCGGATGCTGCTGGCGCGGCCGATGGCCCAGCAGTTCATCACCATCGGGTTAACGTATTGCAGGAAGAGCGCGTTCGGGCAGACCTCTTCCATGTCGCGGCACATATCCAGCAGCACCGGAATGGTGCGCAGCCCGCGCATAATGCCGCCGATGCCCAGCGTGTCGGCGATGGTCTGGCGCAGGCCGAAGCGCTTGGGCACCTCAAAGTCAATCACGGTGGCGGGCTTGTAGCCGCCGACCTGGATCATGGCGATGACGTAGTCGGCCCCGGCCAGCGCGGCGCGCCGGTTGGTGGTGGCGCTGATGGTCGGGTGCACGCCCAGCGTTTGGGCTACGCGCTGGGCGACGATTTCGGAAGTGCGTAGCCGGCTGGCGTCGATATCGTGCAGGCGGATGTCGCTGCCGGCCAGCTCGGGGAAGCTGAGGATGTCGCCCAGCAGGTTCTTGGCGAAGACTGTGCTGCCCGCCCCAATGAAGGTGATCTTTGGCATGTGTCTGGCTTTCGTGGTGGCTTAGAAGGCGCGCCCGGCGCTGGGCCGGCGACCTGGAGTATACTTGAATCCTGTGTCGCCCGATCCCCGCGCTGGCTGCCAACCCCCTGACTGAGGCTTTCCACTGAGGCGCTTACACCAGTCGGCCGCATTGAAAGGCTCAAACCAGG
>JBBRZY010000145.1:0-9042 GCA_038252885.1 Anaerolineales bacterium
CATGGCCCGGCCGATGTCGCGGATGGCGGCCCGCGCGCCCAGCGTCCCAAACGTGATGATCTGGGCCACGTTTTCCTGGCCGTACTTCTGCACCGTGTACTCGATCATCTCGGCCCGCCGGTCGTCCGGGTAGTCGAGGTCGATATCGGGCATGGAAATGCGGCCGGGGTTGAGGAAGCGCTCGAAGATCAGGCTGTTGCGCAGCGGGTCGAGGTTGGTGATGCCGCTGGTGTAGGCCACGATGGACGACGCGCCCGAGCCGCGCACGTTCCACCAAATGCCGCGCGACTGCGCGAATTGCCCCAGGTCCCACACGATCAAGAAGTAGGCGTCGAAGCCCATCTCGTGGATGACCTTGAGCTCGTACTCCAGCCGGTCGCGCACGGCGGTTTCGTCGGCCCGTGAGCCGTAGCGCTCGCGCAGCCCGGCCTCGCAAATCTGGCGCAGGTAGCTGGCGGCGGTGTGGCCCTCTGGCACCTGGAAGGTGGGCAGGTGGTAGCCCTTGGTCTTCAGGTTCAGGTCGCACATCTCGGCCACCAGCAGCGTGTTGTCGAGCGCGCCGGGGAACCCGCCGAACATCAGCTCCATCTCGGCCCGGCTCTTGAGATAGTACGACTCGTCGCTCATCCGCATGCGATTGGCGTCGGTGACGAGCTTGGCGGTCTGGATGCACAGCAGCACGTCGTGCGGCTTGGCCTCCTCTGGCGTGACGTAGTGCACGTCGTTGGTGGCGATGAAGTTGGCGTTGTAGTGCGGGCGCAGCTCGGCCAGGCGCTTGTTCAGCTCGCGCAGCTCGCTCAGGCTGTGGTCCTGCAACTCAAAGAAGAAGTTTTCTTGGCCGAAGACCTGGTAGTACCAGTCCAGCTCGCGGCGGGCCTTTTCGGGTTGGTTGTCTTCGGTGAGCAGCCGGGGAATTTCGGCCGCCAGGCAGCCGGTGCTGCAGATCAGCCCCTCGGAATGCGCGGCCAGAGTGTCTTTGTCAATGCGCGGCTTGTAGTAGAAGCCTTCGAGCTGCGCCAGGCTGGCCAGCTTGAGCAGGTTCTTGTAGCCGGTCATGTTCTTGGCCAGCAGCAGCAGGTGGTAGGGCTTGGTGTCTTCGCCCGGGCGGCGCTCGCTCATCTTGCCGCGCGCCAAGTAGCTCTCCATGCCGATGATGGGCTTGATGCCCTCGGCCGTGGCGGCGTTCCAGAACTCCACCGCGCCGTACATCACGCCGTGGTCGGTCAGGGCCACGGCCGGCTGGCCCAAGGCCTTGGCGCGCGCCACCATCTGCGGGATGCGCGACAGGCCGTCGAGCAGGGAGTATTCAGAATGGCAGTGGAGATGGACGAAGGACATATTTATAAGTCAGCGCCCGAGAGGGGTGGGCTAATTGCTACCAATGGGATGTAGGCGATTATAGCACCGGGGAGTCAGGCGGTGCCTTAAAACGTTACGCGGAGGCGAACTGGCGTGTTCTGGCGGTGGGGAAGGGGTCTAAAGCGTATAAAGCGTAGGGCGGGGTGGGCAACGCAGGAGGGGCGAGTGGGGCGCTTATGGCGTCGGTCGCCGCTGCGTGCCATCTGCGCGCGCCGCGCCCGCAGGGTTACGCGTTCAGCAGCTTCCAGTGCCCCTCGGAGATGACTTCGATCTTGCCGTCGACTACTTTGATGGCTGTCTCGTCATCAATCGCATATGCCGGTCCGGGCATCCCAGCGGCCCAGCGTTCCGCATCGGCCAGGGTATTGCCGGGCATATCCGGGTTGTCCAGATGCGGAAAGATCGTGAAGTCAACCATCCCCAGCGTGCTATCGCTGCCGTCGGGCGGGCTCCAGTTGACGAAGTACGCCCCGATCCGGGGGGTCAGCACCATGCTGCCGCCGCTTTGTCCCACCCAAACCGTCTTCGACAGTGACGGCAAGAGGTCTGCCAGGCCTGACTGCTGCAGCCAGTAATACAAATAGACGGCATCGCCGCCGCCCACCAGCAGGACGTCAATCGCCTGAACCAGCGGGACCCAGTATTTTCTGTCGATGCTCGGCAGCGCGGTGAGTTCCAGCACGCCCAGCGACTTCCAGCCCAGGTCGACCATGGCGACCGGGCCTCGTCCGGCGATCCAATTCCAGGCTGCGCCAGGCCCGGCGTAGGGGTGCCCGTAGGCCGCAGTGGGAATACACAGGGCGCTGGACTCGGCAATGGGTTTGCTCAGCAGGTCGACCAGCGCGTGGTGGATACTGGGATTATTGACGCCGGCGGAAGCGAGTAGTAATTTCATTGTGTCCAGGTCTTTCCATTTTCTCTAGCCCTTAAAGTACGCAATCACCTCATCCAGCGTCTCGTCCAGCTTGATCGTCGGCGCCCAGCCGATGGCGGCCTTGATCTTGTCAATGGCCGGCACGCGCCGCAGCATGTCCTCAAAGCCGACTTCGTAGGCCTCGTCGTACGGCACTTGGACCATGCCGGCTGCGCTGCCGGTGCGCGCCAGCACGCGCTCGGCCAGCGCCCGCATGGTGATCTCTTCCTGGCTGCCGACGTTGTAAATCTCGCCCACCGCCTCGGGCTTCTCGGCCAGCGCCACCACCGCCCGCACCGTGTCCTTCACGTTGCAGAAGCAGCGCGTCTGGTCGCCGCTGCCGAACACGCGCAGTGGCTCGCCCGCCAACGCCTGCTGCACAAAGCGCGGGATCACCATGCCGTAGGTGCCGGTCTGGCGCGGGCCGACGGTGTTGAAGAAGCGGCAGATCACCACCGGCACATCGAACTGCTTGTGGTAGGCCAGGCTCAGGAACTCGTCAATCGCCTTGCTCTCGGCGTAGCTCCAGCGGCTCTTCACCGTCGGCCCCATCACCCGGTCGGCGTCCTCGCGGAACGGCACCAGCGTGTTCTTGCCGTACACTTCCGAGGTGGAGGCCAACAGCACCTTGCGCCGGTAGCGCCGCGCCAGCCGCAGCACCACCTCCGAGCCTTGAATGTTCGTCTCCAGCGTGCGCACCGGGTCTTTGACGATCAGGTCCACGCCCACTGCCGCCGCCAGGTGGTAGATTACCTGGCTGGTGCTCGCCAGCCGGTCCATCACGCTCTCGTTGGTGACCGACTCGTACACGAATTGAAAGTTGGGGTGCACCGCCAGGTGGGCGATGTTCTCAAACCGCCCGGTCGAGAGGTCGTCGACCGCCGTCACGCTGTGGCCCTGCGCCAGCAGCGCCTCCGCCAGGTGGCTGCCGATAAAGCCGGCCCCGCCGGTGATGAGCATCTGCATGGCTGTCTCCTTCGTGCTACGTCGCGATCACGGGCCGCTGGCGGTGCAGGCGGCGGATGCGCCACAGGTCGCGCACCATGTTCACAAACCCGGCCCACAGGCGCACCTTGCTGCCGGGGCTGTCTTCCCAGCGCACCGGCATCTCGATGATGCGCAGCCCGGCCCGCTCGGCCAAATACAAGATTTCCACATCGAACATGAAGCGGTCAATCTGCGCCAGCGCGAACAACTGCCGCGCCACCGGCCCGCGATAGGCTTTGAAGCCGCACTGCGTGTCCGAGATGCCCCATAGCCCGACCATCAGGTAGCGCACCCACTTAAACAATTCGGAGGCCACCCGCCGGTACAGCGGCTGGGGCACGCGCACATCCGAGGCGGGCAGATCGCGCGAGCCGATCACGATCTCGGCCTGCGCCAACTGCTTCAGCGCAGGGGGGATTTCGTTGATGGGGGTAGAGAGGTCGGCGTCGAGGAAGACCACTTGCGCGCCGCGCGAGGCCAGCACGCCGGTGCGGATGGCGTAGCCCTTGCCGCGATTGGGGGTGTAGGCCACCACCCGCGCGCGCGGCTCGCCGGCCAGCGCCGCCGCCACCGCCGCCACTGTGCCGTCGCGACTGCCGTCATCCACCACCAGCAGCTCAAAGGCCGGGTAGTGCGTGCGCAGATAGGTCAGCACGTCGTTCAGGTGCGGCGGCAAACGCGCCTCTTCGTTGTAGGCCGGGATGATGACACTCAGGGCCGGCGCGTCCCCGGCGGCGGTCATGGGGCCGGCTCTTGTTCCAGCCGCGCCCGCAGCGCGAATGCCAGCGCGTGGTTGAGGATCAGATGCCCGTCTTCCTGCTGCCCGATGCGTGCGCTGGGGATGATGACTCGCAGATCAGCCATTTGCGCCAACTGGCCGCCCGGCTGCCCGCAGAAGCCGATCACCGTCGCGCCCTGCGTGTGGGCATACTCGACCGCCCGCACCACATTGGGCGAGTTACCCGAGGCCGAGATGGCGATGACCGTATCGCCCGGTTGCAGCAGGCTCATCAGCGGCTCCACGAATACTTCGCCATAGTCATTGTCGTTGCCCACCGCCGTCAGCAAAGGCATGTTGTCGGTCAACGCAATCGCGCGGAAGCGCGGCCGGCCGGGCACGCTGCAATACTTGTTCAGATCGTTCATCATGTGCGACGCCGTCGCTGCCGAGCCGCCGTTGCCCAGAATAAATATCTGCCGCCGCGCGCGCCACGCCGCCAGCAAAGCATCTGCCACCGCCCCCAAATCCGCGCGCGACAGGTCGTGAATGACGGCTTCGAGTTCGGTCAGATATTGATCTAAGAGGTCCATGATTGTATTTTCTACCGCCGCGCTGATCCCAAAGATGTTGGCAGGACTGACCCAATGTTCATCGCTCTAAGCGCGACGGTGATTTGAAGATGGTCTAATCCCGTGCCGCCCATTGTCCCGATTGTGGAAGTGGGAGGCGTCTTGAAGCTTACGCTTCCCCTTCGCCACGCCCGCCCTCACCCTCTCGCCAGTACTCCCCAACTTCCAATTCGTGTAATTCGTGTAATTCGTGGCCAAAGCTCTCGGCCTTAGTCCAAAGTTCCCCAGCGCCGCCGCAGCGTCACCAGCACGGTTTGGGCCAGCACCTGCATATCCAGCCAGATCGTCCAGTTGCGAATGTAGTACAGCGCCGCGCGCATCTCTTCTTCCTGCCCAGACACCGGCACCACCGCCCACGGCCCGGTCACCCCCGGCTTCACCGACGCCAGCGACGGCAGCCAGCGCCCGTAGCGGTGGCGCTCGGAGGCCTGGATTGGGCGCGGCCCCACCAGGCTCATGCGCCCAGTCAGCACCGGCCACAGCAGCGGCAGCCGGTCTAGCCCGGTGGCCGCCAGCCGCCCCTCTGGCTGGGCCACAAAGGTCTGGGCCGTAAACGACCGCCCGGCGATGCCGAGGTAGCGGTGGCTGATGAACACCGGCCCGCCGCGCCGCAGCCGGCTGAGCCACACCAGCGCGAACAACGGCAGAGTGAGCACGAACAGCACCACCCCCACACCAAAATCCAGCAGCGCCTTAAACAGGCCATCTAGGCCCGAAAGTCGAGCCGAGTCTACCACAAAGAGCGGCACGAAATTGCGGTGCGCCACGCGCGGGGTCGTCGCCAGCAGGTCATAATATCCGGGCGACAGGCGGATGCGCGGCCCGCCGTCGAGCGTCATTTGCTCCAAGATCACCTGGAACGACTCCCAGGCCATCGCCCCTGGCACCACCACCAACTCGGCCACGCTGAGTTCTTTGACCAGCGTCGGCAGCACGGCTGGGTGGCCCAGCACCGTCAGGTTGTCTTGCACCGGGGTGCCGCGCGAGAGAAAGTCGTCCACAAACCCCAGCACGCGCAGCCCTGAGTCGACCTCCGAGCGCAGTTGCCGGGTGATGGTGCGGCCCTGCTCGTCGGCCCCCACAATCAGCGCGCGCGCCATCAAGTGGCCGCGCCGCCGCATGGCCCGCACCACCCGCCGCATCGAAAAGCGCCCGGCGCTGACCGCCACAATCGCCGCCATCCAACTGGTGAACAGCCAGCGCAGCGCCAGCCCGCTCTCGCCCGCCACCGTCGCCAGCACGATCAGCAGCAGCAGGCCATAGGTGCAGCCCGTGGCGACCGTGGCATACTCCTGCGAGTCTTCCAGCACGGTTTCCAGGTCGTACAGCCGCAGCGCGTAAAAGCAGCCCAGCCAGGGCAGCAGCCCCAGCCCCACCGCCAGCACGTAGGCCCGCCCGAGCGGCCCCACGCCGTTGATGAGCCAATACGCACCTACCAGCGCCGCCGCCAACGCCAGTGCATCCGCCGTCAGCAGCGAGGCCAATAGCCAGAAACGCCCGCGCCGGCTCATGCAGTCTCCGGGGTGTCGGTAGGCGTCGTCGGCGGCAGGCGCAGCCCAGCGTTCAGCAGCACGCGCGCGCCGCCTTCCTCAAAGCGATAGTCCATCCGGCGCAGGCCGCGCGCCTCCAACACTTGGGTCACCGCGCTCTGCGCGCCGTCGCGGCAGTAGATCATCATAAAACCGCCGCCGCCCGCCCCCGCGATCTTGCCGCCGATGGCCCCCGCCGCGCGCGCCGCGCTGTAGGCCGCGTCGATCTCCGGGTTCGAGACCCCGGCCGCGAACTTCTTCTTCTGCTCCCAGCCGGCATGCAGGCACTCGCCGAAGCCGGTCAGGTCGCCGCGCGTCAGCGTATCGCGCAGGGCGTAGGCCAGGTCGCGCACGGTTTGCAGCGCGCCCACCGTGTCGCCCTGGCTGCGTTCGGTGTTCTCGCGCTGGCGTGACAAAATTTTGGAGCTCTCGCGCGCCGTGCCGGTGAAGAACAGCAGCAGGTTGCGCTGCAGCGGCTCGAGCGTGTCGGGTGGGGTGCGAATGGGCGTCACGGTGACGCCGCTCGCTTTGAATTCGAAGAAGTTGAGGCCGCCAAAGGCCGAGGCATATTGGTCCTGGTAGCCGATGGGCATACCCATCTTCTCCAGCTCTACCCGCGTGGCCAACTGGGCCACCTGGTGCTTGCTGAGCATCTGCCCGCGCGCCGTGCTGACGGCCTTAACCGCCGCCACCGTCAGGGTGGAGCTAGAGCCCAGGCCGGTGCCGGGCGGCACTTCGGAGGCCAGGAACATCGAGACGCCGTGGTGGATGCCGAATTCGTGCAAGATGGCGCGCGGCAGGTTGAGGTCGCCCTCCCACAGCAGCGCCTGACCGGGGGTGTGGCGATAGAAGGTGCGGTAGTCTGACGAGAGGATTTGCAGCCCCTCGCCGCCGTGGACCGTCAGGATGACGTAGACGTACTTGTCGAGCGTGGCGCTGACGACGGCCCCGCCATAGCGCTCGAAGAAGGCCGGCAGGTCGGTGCCGCCCCCGGCAAAGGAGATGCGGACGGGTGCGCGCGCAATCAGCATGGCCGGCCCCGCCTAACTGCGGACCGTGCCTACCCGCAGCATGTGGGCGCGGGCCTCATCGGCGTAGTTGCGAAAGTCGGGCTGCTGGCGCACCCAGGCCAGGTATTCGTCCACGTTGCCGGCCAGCGTCGCCTGCGGCTGCCAGCCCAGCGCGCGCAGCCGGCTGATGTCTGAGACGATGTGGCGCGTGTCGCCAAAGCGGAATTCGCCGCTGATGCGCGGGCGGCTGCCGGTGGCGGTGCGCTCGGCCACGATCTCGGCAAAGGCCAGCACCGTGCCGGCCTGCCCGCTGCCGACGTTAAAGGCCTGATACTCGGCGCGCGGGTCTTCAAACACCAGCAGGTTGGCCTGGGCCACGTCGCCCACGTGCACAAAGTCGCGCAGTTGCCGGCCGTCTTCGTAGACGGTCAGCGGCTGGTGGGCCAGCGCCTGCATCACAAAAATCCGCATGGCGCCCGAGTAGGCGTTGCGGTATGACTGCCGCGCGCCCTGCACGATGCTGTAGCGCAGCGCCACGGTCGGCAGCCCGTAACGGCGGCCCAGGTTGAGCGCCAGCATCTCCTCGGCGTACTTGCTCATAGCGTAGGAGTTGTGCGGGTTGATGACGGCCGTCTCCGGCGTGAACTCGCTGACCAGCGGCCCGCCGCAGACCGGGCAGGTCGGCTCCCAGCGGCCAGCGTGCAGTTGCGCCTCACTGCGCGGGCCGGGGTACTGCACCCCGTCTTGCGCGCAGCGGTAGCGGCCTTCGCCATAGACCGCTTGCGATGAGGCAATTACGATCTTTTGCAGCGGCAGTTTCTGCTCGACCGCGATCTCGTACAGCAGCGCGGTGCCGGCGGCGTTGACGTGGAAGAATTTGGAGAAGTCCGGCAGGTAGTCCTGGTAGGCGGCCAGGTGGAAGACGGCGTCCACCCCGGCCAAAGCGCGCTCCCAGGCGGCCCGGTCGCGCACGTCGCCCACGATGAGCTCCACCTCGGCCGGCACGTAGGTCGGCACCTGCTGGTTGTGATGGACGGGCGGCAGCAGCGCGTCGAGAACGCGCACCGTATGGCCGCGGGCCAAAAGCAGGTCAACTGTGTGGGAGCCGATAAAGCCGGCCCCGCCGGTGACGAGAACCTTCATCCTGAGCTGAAATCCTGGTGGATAAGCGGTGCACGGCGCGTAAACGGCCAACCGCCCATGCTATAATCGCGCCCTGTGCCTCTGCCAACCACTGAGCGTCGCCCGGCGATCTTTGTTGATCGCGACGGGGTCCTCAACGTCAACCGCGCCGATTATGTCAAATCAACCGCCGAAGTGGAGTTTCTCCCCGGCGCGCTGGCGGCCGTGGCGCGCGCCACGCGCGCCGGCTGGCCGGTGGTCGTCATCACCAATCAATCCATCATTGGCCGGGGGTTGGTCACGGCCGAGACTGTGGCCGGCATCAACGCCCTGATCGCGCAGCAGGTCGAGGCGGCGGGCGGGCGGCTGGCGGGCATTTATGTCTGCCCGCATGCGCCCACCCAGGGGTGCGCGTGCCGCAAACCGCTGCCCGGCTTGCTGCACCAGGCGGCCGAGGCGCTGGGCCTGGCTTTGCCCGCCTCGGTGATGATCGGTGACGCGCACAGCGACGCCCAGGCCGGGTTGGCGGCCGGCACGCGGGCCGTTTTGGTCAGCAGCGGGCGCGGCCGGCATCGGCCGCACGATTTAGAGGCGGCCGGCCTGGCGCACGTGCCGGTGCTGGCCGATCTCGACGCCGCCATTAACTACTGGCTGGCCGACGCCGCGGATCAATAAAACGCCCCCAAGAGCGGGGGCGCATGGGCCACGGCGGACCCTCACGCCCGAAATTCTACCATACCTCGCTGGCAACGGACCCAGCGCCTGATTCTGG
>JBBRZY010000146.1:0-9005 GCA_038252885.1 Anaerolineales bacterium
CGCCGCCAGTTGCGTTTCGGACGTGCTCGCGCCCAGGTGCGGCGTCAATACCACGTTCGGCAGCGTGCTCAGGGCGTCATCCACCGGCGGCTCATGCGCGAACACATCCAGGGCCGCGCCCGCCAACCGTCCGGTCCGCAGCGCCGTCGCCAGGGCCGCCTCGTCTACCAACTCGCCGCGCGCGCAGTTGATCAGCCGCGCCCCCACCTTCATCTGCGCCAACTCGGCCGCGCCCAGCAAGTGCTTCGTCTCCGCTGTCAGCTCAGCATGCAGGCTCACGAAATCGGCCTGCGCCAGCACCTCGTCCAGCGGGGCCAGCGTAATGCCCTGCCGCCGCACCGCCGCCTCGTCGCTGGTGTAGGGGTCGTAGGCCAGCACTGCCATGCCAAAGGCTTGCGCCCGCGCTGCCACCAGCCGGCCCACCCGGCCCAGCCCCACCAGCCCTAGCGTCTTGCCGTGTAGTTGCGCGCCGGTGAACAGTTCGCGCGTCCACTCCCCGCGCCGCATGGCGGCATCCGCCGCCGGCACCTTGCGGCACAGCGCCAGCATCAATGCCAGGGTGTGCTCAGCCGCCGCCAGGCTATAGGCCTCGGGCGTGTGCATTACCATCACGCCGTGGTCGGTGGCCGCGCCAATGTCAATGTTGTCGAGCGCCAGCCCGGCCCGCCCAATCACCTTCAGCTTGGTTCCGCGCTCGATCAGCGCGGCATCCACCGGCGTGCCCGAGCGCGTGATCACCGCGTCATACTCGCCGATGCGCGCCAGCAATTCCGCCCGCGTCAGCCGCAAATCGTCCACCTGCACATCCGGCCCGGCCCGCAGCAGCGCCACGCCCGCCGGCAGAATTTCGTCAGCAATTAGAATGTGAAACATCAGTGGTTTAGCTCAAGGGGTCGTCGGTCACGCGGCGCAATAGCGCCGCCCGCGTGGCGGCACTGGCAAACACCACCTCGCCGCTGCGCAGGCGGCTCAGGCCGTCGGCATAGGCGGCAGCTAGGGCCGGGCGCTCGTTAGCAGGGGAGGGCAGGCACGGTCGCGCCAGCGCCAGCGGCAATATCGGCGCCAGACTGGCGGTGCGGATGAAGACCTCCGACCCGGCCGCCACGCGCTCCCGGCTCACCACGCCGCCAAAGCCGACAAACAATTCCACGCCGGCCCGCGCCTCCAGGTCGGAGGTGCCGTCGCCGATCAACATGGCCCGGCCTCGGTGCTGCGCCCGCAGTCGCCGGATGATCTCTAGCTTGCCGTTGCCAATCGTCAGCGGGCCGCCATCGTGGCCGGCGTAGCGCTCGTCGGGGTTGCCGTGCCGGTGCTTCCAACTTTCCCACCAGCGCCCACTCAACTCGTCGTAGTCCGTGCCGACGGCGTAGATATTCTCGGGCGGCAGTCCGAGTGCCACGCCCAAATCGCGCACCGCCTCGGCCAGCCCGCCGCTGACGATAAACACCTGGCGCTCGGCCGCCAGCAGCGCCGTCACCACCTCGGCCGCGCCAGGTAGCAGGTGCTCGCGGTAGAGCTGGCCTAACCGCCGCATCTGCTCGCGCGTGGGCTGCAGCAAATCCAACCGCCGGCTGTAAACGGACTCCAAAGGCACTTCGCCGTTCATGGCCTGCGCCGTCAAGGCCGCAACCTCGGCGTCGCGCCCTTGCCAGCGCGCCAGCTCGTCTATGCCCTCCACATCGGCCAGCGTGCTGTCGCAGTCGAATATCACCAGATCAAACGGCGCCCAATCGGCGCGCGCGCGGGCGGTGGGGGTTGTCTCGGTTTGTGTGGGATCAGGGGCAGGGAGCATCGGCGTCAGTATACCAAAGCGACCCTGCCGCCCAGGCCAGCAATTGGCCCGATATTCGCCGCCCTCAATTGGGATTTCCTACCAAACTTTGCTATGTCCCACTTCCGGAAGGTCAACTAACAGCCCAGGCTCTTAGGTGCACGAAGACCGCTTTCTATTGGCTCCCCAGCTATCAAGCGGGTTATCCGTTACACACCTGCCCAGAATCAGGTGCTGGGTCCGTTGCCCCCGGCCCAACAATAAACAGGGCCGAAGCATCGCCTCGGCCCTGTTCGTGGTGCGTCTAGCCCAGCGCCCGTGCGCTTTAGGCGTCGTAGTACAGATAGAACTCGTACGGATGGGGCCGCAGGCGCATCGGATCGATTTCCTTCGTGCGCTTGTAGTCCACCCAGGTGTCGAGCACGTCTTGCGTGAAGACCCCGCCGGTCAGCAAGAATGCGTGGTCGGCTTCCAGCGCCGCCAGCGCCTCGGGCAGCGAGCCCGGCACCTGCTTGGGCTTGCCGTGCCCGTTGTGGCTGGCCTCAAACAAATCGTAATCCGACGGATCGCCCGGATCGATCTTGTTCTGAATGCCGTCCAGACCGGCCATCAGCATGGCGGGGAACGCCAGGTACGGGTTGCACGACGGATCGGGGCAGCGGAACTCGATGCGCTTGGCCTTCGGGTTGTCGCTGTACATCGGAATGCGCACGGCCGCCGAGCGGTTGCGGCGCGAGTACACCAGGTTCACCGGGGCTTCAAAGCCCGGCACCAGCCGGTGATACGAGTTGACGGTCGGGGCCACCAGCGCCAACAGGGCCGGCGCGTGCTTGAGCAGCCCGCCAATGTAGTACTTAGAAAGCTGGCTCAGCCCGGCGTAGCCTTCTTTGTCCGCCATCAGAGTCTTGCCGTCTTTCCACAGCGACTGGTGCACGTGCATGCCCGAGCCGTTGTCGCCCCACAGCGGCTTCGGCATGAAGGTCGCCGTCTTGCCGTAGCTGCGAGCGAAGTTCTTGATGATGTACTTGTACACCATCATGTTGTCGGCCATGTTCACCAGGCCGCCAAAGCGCATGTCAATCTCGCACTGGCCGGCCGTCGCCACTTCGTGGTGATGCACTTCCACCGGCACGCCGGCGTCGCGCAGCTTCAGCACCACTTCCGAGCGGAAGTCCTGCAACTGGTCAGCCGGCGCCACCGGGAAGTAGCCTTCCTTCCAGCGCGGGCGGTGGCCCAGGTTGGGCTGGTCGCCGTGCTTGCCGCTGTTCCAGATGCCTTCGTCCGAGTCAATCGCGTACGAGGCGCTGTACTGGTTCTGCTCAAAGCGCACGTCGTCGAAAATGAAGAACTCAGCTTCCGGCCCCCAGTAGGAGGTGTCGGCGATGCCGGTGGTCTTCAGATAGGCTTCGGCCTTCTGAGCGATGTAGCGCGGGTCGCGCGAATAGGGGTCGTGGGTCAGCGGGTCAAAGACGTTGCAGGTCAGGCTCAACGTCGGCACGCTGCACACCGGGTCCACAATCGCCGTGCTGGGGTCGGGGAACAAGAGCATATCGCTCTCGTGAATGGCCTGGAAGCCCCGAATGCTCGAGCCGTCGAAGCCGATGCCTTCGTTGAAGGTGTCGTCCGACAATTCCTCGATGGTGGCGCTGAAGTGCTGCCAGGTGCCCGGCAGGTCTACGAACTTGAAGTCAACGATCTTTAGCCCCGACTTTTTCGCGAATTCGATGACTTCCTTGGCCGAGGTCATGGTCTTGCTGTCTGTGCTGCTCATAAGTTGCTCCTCCGTGAGCGAACTACCTAACGCAACGAAGCCTGCTTCCCGCAGCCGGTATTCGGGAAAAGGCTTCGTGGCCTGCCGAATGATCTGTTTAGTCTTGGAACGCCGCCCTCGCGCTTATGAGAGCAGCGGTTGAAACACGCTCCACGCCAGCGCGACCCCAAACACCAACAGCGACGCGCTGCACGCGAAAGTCACCCAGCGGAATACAATCGGCTTCAACAGCCGCTGGCCCCAGCGCACGGCCAGGGCCATCACAAAGCACCACGCCAGCGTCGCCCCCACGTAGCCCAGCATGAACGCCGCCGTCTGCTCCCGGCTCGCGCCCGCCACTCCGGCCGCCACCATCAGGCCGCCGAACGACAGCCAAAAGGCAATCGCCGTCGGGTTAGCCATTGAGATTGCCACGCCGCTGCGAAACGCGCCCCGGCCGTCATGCGCCTTGGTCAGGTCCACACTCGGCCCTTGGCTCTTCAGCGCGTCGCGGATGCCGGTGAGGCCGAGATACAGCAGCAAGCCCACGCCGGCCACCGCCAGCACGATCCTCACCCAGCCCACCTGCACCAGCGGGGCCAGGCCGGCCAGCGCCAGCGCGCACCAGGCCATGTCGCCGATCACCGAGCCAAGCTGCACATACAGCGCCGGCCGGAAGCCGCCCCGCATGCCGCGCCGCACTGTCTCCATGGCCACCGGGCCGGGTGGGGCGCACAGTGTGATGGCCATAAGCATTCCGGCGACGGCAGTAGCAAACATAGTTGACTGGTTCCTCGTGCGTTGGCCGGGAAAACAAAAAAACGCCGAACAGCGCATCGCGTAAGGGCGCTGGTCGGCGTCGTGGCCGGAAAAATATCTAATTATGTGTCGCCGGACTGAACGACCTGAGAACTATATCACAATGTCGTTTTGAAAATCAAGCCCCAATCACCCATTTACGGCTGTCTAAATTGCACAGAATCATGCGCTCCGGTGACTGCGAACTTACCCGTGCGCCGGCCCGCCCAGCACCGCCTCGGCCGCTTGCCGCAGGCTGATCCGGTTATCCCGTGCCTGCTGCTGTAGCGCCAGATAGGCGTCGTTCTCGCTCAGGCCATTTGCCATCAACCGGCCCTTGGCGCGGTCCACCATCTTGCGCGTCTCGAGGCTCTCGCGCAGCTCGGCGATCTGCCGCGCCGCCGCCTGCGTCTCTTCAAACCGCGCCATCGCCACCTCAATCGCCGCCGCCAGGTCGCGCTCATTGACCGGCTTGACCAAGTAGCCCTGAATAGGCAATTGCGCCGCCGACTCTAGCAGGTCGCTCTGGCTGAAGGCGGTCAGGATGATGATCGGCATCGGCTGCTTGCGCGCCAGCACCTTAGCCGTCTCGAGCCCGTCAGTCAGCGGCATTTGGATGTCGAGCAGCGCCAGGTCGGGCCGGGTGGTGCGCGCCAGTTGCAGCGCGTCGCGCCCGTTGGCCGCCAGCACCGCCTCGTGCCCCAGCGCACTCAGCATGGTGCGCAGCCCCATGCGAATAATGGCCTCGTCGTCCGCCACTAGGATCTTGAGCCGTTTCATAGCGCCTATCCTACTCCGTCTCTATGCTGTGTGGCACGCGGATGGTCACCAGCGTGCCGTCGGCCGTGCTACTGAAAGTCAGCCGGCCGTGTAGGTCGTCCCGCACCAGCGTTTCCACGATCTCCAGCCCCAGGCTGGAGGGTTTGCCGGCCGGCAGTCCTACGCCGTTGTCCGTCACCGTGATGACGACTTCGTGCTGCGCCCGGCCAAGCGTAATGTGCACGCGGCCGTGCGTGCGCCCCACAAAAGCGTGCTCCAGGGCGTTTTGCAGCAACTCGTTAATCACCAGCGCCAGCGAGGTGGCCGCCCGCGACGGCAAGATCACCGGCTCGCCCGCCACATCAATCTCTGCCGCTAAGTCGGGCCGCAGCATGTTTTGTGACACAATCGCCACAATCCGCTCAGTGACGTCTTTGACGTTGACCAGCCGGAAGCCCTCTTGCGCCAGCACCTCGTGCACCGCCGCGATGCTCTGGATGCGGTTGACGCTGATTTGCAGCACATCCTGCACCGTCAGTTGCGAGCCTTCGGCCGCCTGCATTTGCAGCAGCATCGCCACCGTTTGCAAGTTGTTCTTGATGCGGTGGTGCATTTCGCGCACGACCGCGGCGTTGGTCACCAGTTGCGCGTTCTCAATCGCCAGGGCCGTCTGGTTCGCCAACGTCGAGAACAGCGCCACCTCGGCCTCACCGAAGGTATGCGGCTCGAGCGTATAACAGTTGAGCGCCCCAATCACCCGCTCGCGCACCGTCAGCGGCACCGACAGCATCGACACCAGGCCCTCTTCTGCCGCAAACGCGTGAAACGGGTAGTCCGGGTCCACGCGGATGTCCATTACCGACACCGGCCGCCGTTCAGACACCGCCCGGCCGGTTACCCCCTGGCCGATGCGCAACGGCGGCCGCTCGTGAAACTTCACGCCGGTGCTGTTAATCGAGCGCTGCACCAGTTGATCCGTGCTGGTGTCAATCAGCCGCAGCGTGCACACCGGCGCGCCCATCACCTTGGCCGCCATCTCCACCACCAGGTCGAGCATCTCATCTAAGTAGATCGGCGAGGTCACCGTCTCGCTGACCTTGGCCAGCGTGGTGAGTTCGCCGATCTGCCGGTTCATGTGGTCGTATAGCAGCGCGCGGTCAATCGCCCCCGCCGCCAGGTCGCTGATCAACGCCGCCAGCTCGATCTCTTCCGGCGTGAATTCGTGCAGTTCGCGCGTCTGCACATTCATCGCGCCGATCACACGGCCCCGGTTCATCAGCGGCATTGCCAGCAGCGACAGCAGGTTGTCTTCGCGCGTGGCGGGCAGCCGCTTAAAGCGCGGGTCGGCCTGGGCCTCGGTGGCGGCCACCGGCTCGCCGTGCTGCGCCGCCCAGCCTGTCAGACCCTCGCCGCGCCGCAGGCCCGTGCTGCCCAACGCCTGCCGCGCCAGCCCGGTGCTGGCCCGCAGCCACAGCATGTCGCCGCCGGTCTCCAGCAGGTAAATCGAGCATGAATCCACCCGCATCACCTGCGCCGTCTTGCGGGCGATCAGGTCGAGCGTCGTGTCCACATCCCACGCCGCCGACAGCGCCTGCGCGATCTCGCGCAGGCTGCCGATGATGGTGGACGCCTGTATGGCCGGTGTTTGTTCGAGCACGCCGCTATTGTAACCCAACGGAAAAGCGTTGAGATAAAAGAACAGACAGAGAAACAGGGGTGTCCGGTGTGAGGACGGGGCCGGTCATCTGAGGTCAAACCTGGCGCGGAAGCGCGGTCACTATGCGGCTTGTGGCCGCGCATGGCAGAATGTACACCGTACTGATTGTTACAACAACCTCCCAGCCCGCGTAGGTGGGCTTCGTGTTGTGTAGCCGCGGTTTTAGCGCAGCCTCCTTTAGGACAACCGCCAGGCTACCCGGTCGGCCTAATGCGCCTCTGGCCCAACCACTGCGCTACCTGGGTATCAACAAACGTGCGGCTGGCCCTACCAGCGGGTCAGCCGCACGTTTGCCTATATTCTTTCGAGCCTACTTTTAGATCGGCACGTCGATCAGGCTGCCGTACTCCGTCCACGAGCCGTCATAATTGCGCACGTTCGGGTAGCCCAGCAAGACCTTCAGCACAAACCACGTGTGCGCCGACCGCTCGCCGATGCGGCAGTAGGCGATCACGTCCTTGTCGCCCGTCACGCCCTTGCCGCCGTACAGCGCCTTCAACTCCTCGGCCGACTTGAACGTGCTGTCTTCGCGCATCGCCTGACCCCACGGAATGTTGATCGCGCCGGCGATATGGCCGCCGCGCTGCGCGCCTTCCTGCGGCAGGTTCTCCGGGGCCAACAACTCACCCGAGAACTCCTTGGGCGAGCGCACGTCCACCAGCACCGAGCCCGCCTTCTGCACCCGCTCCAGCACGTAGTCACGCAGCGCGCGTAGTTCCTGGGCCGGCTCCTTCGCGCTGTAGGTCGTGGCCGCATAGCTCGGCACGTCCGTCGTCAGCGCGCGGCCCTCGGCGATCCACTTGGCGCGCCCGCCGTTGATCAGCTTGACGTTGGCGTGGCCATAGTACTTCAGCAGCCACAGCGCAAACGCCGCGAACCAATTGTTGTTGTCGCCGTACAGAATAACGGTCGTGTCTGCGCCGATGCCGGCCTTGCCCAGCAGCGCCTCGAGTTGGGGCTTGGTCGGCACGTTGCGGCGCAGTTGGTCCTGCGTGTCCGTTCGCCAGTTCCAGCCCACGGCCCCGGTGATATGGCCCGAGTCATAAGCCTTGGTGTCCACATCCACTTCCACCAGCCGGACGCTGGCATCGTTCAGATGCTCGGCCGCCCACTCGGTGGTGACCAGCGCGTCGGGTGCGGCGTATTGTGCTTCGTCATTTGCGGTCATGCGTATGCCTCCTTACAGGCAAACAAAAAGGCCCGGGAACTCATCCGGGCCGCGCTAACTTGGTGGTTGAAGTCCCTCGTTCACGCTTGATTGATAAGCGAGGGGTTGTGCTGCCGTCTTCAGCAACGCCTGGTTGCTGGGCTGCCCGGTGGCAGCCTCCGCCGGCCGTGAACAAGCCTGGCGGATGGCACAACGCCTCGCGTCAGACACGTACACATGCAGGTGCGGTGCTTTGAGTGGGTCAACATAGCGATTGGCAACGTAGGCGCGAGTTTATGTTGTTTGCCCACCGGTGTCAAGGGGAATTTCTCAGATCAGCCCCCCCCGATAAGCCGCCGCCCGCTTTCCGCCGCTGGCCGACTGCCTATTATTCTCCCCCGCCCCTGTGATACACTCGCCCCGCCATGCCCAAGCCCGCCAAAGCCCAACCGACTGTCACGGCCGCCGCCCTGGCCAAGTACCGCGCCGGCCCCTTCCGCCTCCAGCGCGGCCGGCAGCTTCGCTCGCCCGACGACGCTGTCGACTATGTGAACGAGCGCGGCTTCGTCTACTTCTGGCCCATCAAGGGCGTCGACCTGCCCAGCCTATGGACCGCCGTCGCCGGCCAGCGCCCCGTGGCCGACAAGCACGACGACCCCGGCCACGTCACCTGGGGCTGGAAAGACGGCCTGCTCAACAGCCGCCGCTGGTACTACGGCAAGCTGCTCAAGGGCAAAGGCACCATGGTTTCGCTGCCAACGCTGCCCTACTTTTACGCCCTGTCTGAAAACTATGGCGACGCCGATGACTACTTGCTCGAATATGAGGCCGGCCGTCTGACCCTCGCAGCCAAGCAGATTTACGAAGCGCTGTTGGCCAACGGCGCGCTCGACAGCTTGGCCCTGCGGCGCGAAGCGCGGCTGCTTGGCAAAGAGAGCAACACCCGCTACGAGCGTGGCCTGCTTGACTTGCAGCGCGCCCTGCGCATCGTCCCCATCGGCGTGGCTCAGGCCGGCCGCTGGAACTATGCCTTCATCTATGATCTGCTCGAGCGCTGGCTGCC
>JBBRZY010000147.1:0-9004 GCA_038252885.1 Anaerolineales bacterium
ACCCTCACCGTCAGCAGCGTCCCCCTGCCGCTCTGGGAGGTCAGCGTGCAGACCAATATTTCGCACACCTATTCGGGCGACCTGGAGGTGTTTCTGATCTCGCCGGACGGCACCCGCAACGCCCTGACCACCCGCAACGGCGAAGGCTACAACGACCTGTTTGCCGGCACCTTCTGGTCTGACCACGCGACCGTCGGCGTAGCCGAGGCGGCCTTTGCCGGCGACGGCGTTTGGCCCCAACTGATCCCCGAGGGCGCACTGGGCGCCTTCCATGGGCAGGCCGCGAACGGCGACTGGCAATTGGTGGTCACCGACGTAGACAATGGCGCGGGCGGCACGTTCAACGGGTGGTCGCTCAGCTTCAACACTTTGAACGAGCGCTACCGGACTCTGTACAATGCCTCTTACAAGAGCGTCGGCCAGCCCATCACCGACTACAGCACAGTGACCTCCACCATTACTATCGCCGGCGCCGGAAGCTACCTGGCCGACTTGACCGCCTTTACCGCCATCTCGCACACCGCCTCTGGTGACTTGTTCGTCATGCTGACCGCGCCCAGCGGGTTGACCACCACGCTCACGCATGGCGATGGGGAAGGGAATGATAACTTGTTCAACAGCACCGAGTGGCGCGATACGGCGCCCAGCCCGGTGACCGATGCGGCCTATGTGGATGGCGAGGCCTTGAGCGCGGTGCAGCCGGTAGGAGCCATGAGCCATTTTGTGGGCACCGACCCCAACGGCGTCTGGACCTTGACTGTCAAGGATGCGTTGGGCCAGGACACCGGCCAGCTGAAGGCCTGGGGCATCAGCTTTCACACCGCCTTCTGCGCGCCAACCTACCTACCAGTCGTCACCCGTTAGTCAGCCAGCCCTACCCGCCGGGCCGGCGTTTAACCGCGCCGGCCTGGCTTTTTTGCGCCACGGGCCGGCTGGGCGTGTAGCCCCGGATGGTATAATCGCGTTTCCGGCGGGTTTGGCCCCGCCGGTCTGTGTGTCTGGGGCAAGAAAGGCCGTCGCTGTGCTGAAACGCTGGCAATTCTGGGTCGGGGTGTTGATTAGCGTCGTCTTTTTGTGGCTGGCGCTGCGCAACATCAACTGGGCCGACGTGGGCGCGGCGCTGCAAACGGCCAACTACTGGTGGCTGATCCCCGGCGTCGCCATCTACTTTGTGGGTGTGTGGGCCCGCGCCTGGCGCTGGCACTACCTGCTGCGCCCGCTCAAAGCCATCCCCACGGCCGCCATGTTCCCCATCGTCACCATCGGCTATATGGGCAACAACATCTACCCGGCCCGCGCCGGCGAGGTGCTGCGCGCCTACGTGCTGCGGCGCGAGCACGGCGTGCCCATCAGCGCCAGCCTGGCGACGATCCTGATCGAGCGCATCTTTGACGGCGTCGTCATGCTGATGTTCATCTTCTTCAACCTCAACGCGCTGGCAGCGCTGACCATGACCTCCGGCTTTGCGGGCAGCATCCAAACGCTGACCATCTGGGGCACGGTGGCCTTTGCGGCGGCGCTGCTGGTCTTTCTGCTGGCGGCCATGTTCCCGCACCAATCGCTGGGGCTGTATCACCGCCTGGTGGCGCCGCGGCTGCCCGCCAAGCTGCGGGGGCGCGCGACCCCGCTGGTGGAGAACTTTTGGACCGGGCTGGCGTCGCTGCGCTCGCCGCGCAACATTCTGATGGTCTTTCTGACGTCGGTGGTGATCTGGCTGTTGGAGACCGGCAAATATTGGTTCGTGATGCACGCCTTCGACTTCACCGGCTACACCGGCGGCTTCTTTGGGCTGATGCTGATGAACGGCATCGTCAACCTGGCGACGACGATCCCCTCGGCCCCCGGCTACGTGGGCACATTTGACACGCCCGGCATCGCCGTGCTGTCGGCCTATGGCCTCGATCCGGCGGTGGCGGCCGGCTACACGCTGGTGCTGCACGCCGCGCTGTGGCTGCCGATTACGCTGGTGGGCGCGTACTATATGGCGCGCGCCGGGCTGAAGTGGGACACGGTGCAGGCCGAGTACAAGAACCTCGAAGGCAGCGGGCCACCGCCGCCCGCCGCGCCGGCCCCGGCCGCCGAAGGGCACGGCTAAGCATGGAGACGCCCCCCGTCGCCGTGCCCACCGGCCCACGCGTCGCCATTATTGGCGCCGGGCCGGCCGGGTTAGCCGCCGCCTACGACCTGGCCCGCAGCGGGCATAACGTCACCATCTACGAAGCCGCGCCGCAGGTGGGCGGGCTGGCGGCCGGCTTTAAGGCCCCGCACTGGGATTGGGCGCTGGAGAAGTTCTACCACCACTGGTTCGGATCGGATAAAGCCATCCTGGGCCTGATCAAAGAGCTGGGCTGGAGCGACCAGGTGCTGTTCCCGCGCCCGTACACGGTGGCCTACGTCAAGGGCAAGTTCGAGCCGCTCGACTCGCCGCTGATGGCGCTGCGCTTCTTCCTCCGCAACTACCCGCTCAGTGACATGATCCGCTTTGGGATCGCGACGCTCTACTTGCGGCTGACGCCGTGGTGGCAGCCGCTGGAGAAGGTGACAGCGGCCGCGTGGACCCGCCAGTGGTACGGCCCGCGCCTGTACGAGCTGTTGTGGCGGCCGCTGCTGGTGGGCAAGTTCGGCGAGGACAACCTAGAAGTGGTGAACATGGCCTGGCTGTGGGCGCGGCTGCATGCGCGCACCACGCGGCTGGGCACCTTCACCGGCGGCTTTCAGGCCTTTATGGACAAGCTGGCCGAGGTGGTGCGCGGGCTGGGGGTCGACCTGCGCCTGAACAGCGCGGTGACGCAGATCAAGGCCCAACCCGACGGCCAGGTGGCGGTGAGCACGGCCGCCGGCACCGAGACTTATCGGGCGGTGCTCTCGACCTCGTCGCCGGCGCTGATGGCGCACCTGGCGCCCGACCTGCCGGCCGAGTACAGCGCCCAACTGAAAGCGCTCAAGTCGATGGGGGCGGTGGTGCTAGTGCTGGCGCTCAATCAGCAGTTGACGAAATACTACTGGCACAGCATCCCCAAGGAAGCGGGTTTCCCGTTTCTGGCGCTGGTGGAGCACACTAACTACATGGACCGGGAGCATTACGGCGGCGACCACCTGATCTATGTGGGCGACTACCTCGACCCGAGCCACGAGAACTTTCAACTGAGCAAGGAAGAGCTGCTAGAGCGCTTCCTGCCGGCCATCCAGCGCTTCAACCCGGCCTTTGACCGCACCTGGATCATGCAGAGCTGGCTGTGGAAGACGGCCTACGCGCAGCCGGTGCCGCCGCTGAACCACTCGCGCAACATCCCGGCGCTGCGCACGCCGGTGCCGGGGCTATACTTCGCCTCGATGAGCCAGGTGTATCCCTGGGATCGAGGCACGAACTTTGCGGTGGAGATTGGGCGGCGCGTGGCCGGGATGGTGGCCGAGGACTTGTCAAAGGGGTAATTTGTCAGCACCGCAAAGCTTTTGGCACGAATTATCACGAATGGGGAGAGTCGAGGATCGGAGAGCGATAGGGGGTTGGGAAAGGGTAGAGCCGTTGGTCGGAGGAAGGGGGAGGCAACGGCGGCGGCAGACGAATTGTCACGAATGCGCTGCGGTAACGGCGCCGGTTAGGTTGCCGCTGGGTGGCGCGCTTATCCCTGCCACCAGCGGGTTTACACGCCCATTCTGGCCGCTGCCGTTTTGGGCCAGCCAGAAATTTTCACCAGGGGGTCGGTGGGCAAGTCCACCGACCCCCTGGTGAAAATTTCCTTCGGTCAGATACGACCTTTCACAACCTCCCCTGGCGGTGAGAACCTATCTCGACGTTGCCGCCACCGAGCCTTTTACAAAATTGGCCCCCAGACTGAAATGCTCCCGTGCGGTCGGGGCCGCACCCCTTGAGCCCGAATTGTCAGTAAGCATGTGCAGCAGTCGCCGCTGGTGATAGCCTCGCCAGCGGCGACGCTTGTTTAAGACCTCCGCTCGGAAGCTACAAGCCCTCGGCCGGACGGTCGGAGTAGAGCTGGGCCAGGCGGGGGCCAAAGCTCATGGTCCAGCCGCCCATGGCGCCGGAGAACAGCACCAGCACGGTCGAGGCGAACCACAGCCCAGGCGCGATGGGCAGGCCCGCCGGCACGGTGCTGATGAGTTGCAGCGACCACAGACCGCTGAGCAGGCCGACCAACACGTGGGCGCGGCCGGCCAACCGCGCGGCCAGCGCCCCCACCAGCACCGGCGGTCCGGCCATGACAATGGCGCTGACGCCCGTCAGTGCGATGAGCGTGAAGACGTTGCTCTGCGGCGTCAGGCCGGCCCACAACTGCGGGATGACCCAGAGCCCCAGCCGCCACGCCCCCCACCCACTCAAGTTGCCCAACAGCACGGCCAACAGCGGACGCAGCGGCGCGGCCCACGCGCGCCGCCCGACGGGCGCGGCGCGCTGCCCTAAGGTTGTGGTTGGTCGCTGACTACGGGCCATATCCGCTTACGCCTCC
Organism: Anaerolineales bacterium; assembly: GCA_038252885.1. Lineage (GTDB taxonomy): Bacteria > Chloroflexota > Anaerolineae > Anaerolineales > UBA6663 > JADZEK01. The sequence goes on from JBBRZY010000147.1 coordinate 4,467, forward strand.
ACCCTCTGCCTGCCCGGCCAGTCTGGCTCGGGCCAATAGTCTAACGAGTTCACTTAAGTATACGCGGGCAGCAAGTCTTCGGCGAATGGCGCGTTCGGGTGATGCGCTGGAACGGCGAGGAGGGTCATTGGCGCTTAAAACTTTGGCCACGAATTACACGAATTTCACGAAGGGGTTAGGGGAGTAGGCGCTGAGCGTTCAGTCATGAGCCCGCGCCAGTTCAGATGGTGGGATTCCCCCTAAAGGGTGCTTCGCAATCACCCCGCCAAGACCGCTGTGGTGCGACAAGGCCGCGAGCGGGGCTTCGGAATGACAGTGCAGAGGGTGAGGATTGGTCATCCCTCTGGCTGAGAACCGACGCACACGCCAATTTAGTCGTCGTCGGTCACGGCGAGACGGACGACGGTGACGCCGTCGCCGCCCTCGCCTTCCTGGCCGGTGGCCTGGCTCTTGACGACCGGGTTGGTGCGCAGGTATTCGCGCACGGCCTGGCGCAGCTTGCCGGTGCCCTTGCCGTGGATGAGGCGCGCCCACGGCAGGCCGGCCAGGTAGGCGGCGTCGAGGTAGCGCTCGAGCTTGGCGAGGGCCTCTTCGACCGTGTGGCCGCGAATGTCGAGCTCCAGCCCCGGCGAGGGGTGCAGGTTGACGCTGGAGGCCGGCAGATCGGGGTCCGGCCCGGCTGGGCGCAGCGCGGCCAGGGCGTCGTCGTCGGGCGAGCCGCGCAGGGCCACCTCGTCGAGGCGGGCGCGGATGCGCATGCGGCCCACCTGCACCTCGGCTTCGGTGGCGGTCAGCGCCGTGACCACACCGATGGAGTTGAGGTTCTTGAGCTTGACGGTGTCGCCCAGGCGGATGGTGCGGCGCGGCGGGGTCGGGCGGCCGGTGTCAATCGGGCGCGCCACGACGGGCGCAGTGTGCGTGACCTCGGCCTCGACCAGGGCGGTATCCACCGCGTCGAGCAGGTCGGCCGGGGTCTCGCGCTCGTCGCCGTCGCCGTTCGGGGCCGGCTGGCCGAGGGTGGCAGCGCGGGCCAGCTTGCGCTTAAGCTCGCTCATCTCCGTCCGCAGCGCGTCCAGGTCACGCTCGGCGGCGCGGCGGGCCTGCTCCAACACAGAGCGACGCTCGTCCTCGATCTGCTCGAGGCGGGCGGCCAACTCGCGCTCGGTCTCCTCAGCGTCACGGCGGGCGTTCTCGGCCCGCGTGCGCTCGGCGCGCACCTCGCCGCGCGCCTGGTGGATTTCTTCCAACAAGCGTTCCGACTCCAAATCTGCCTGGCCGACCAGCGTCTTGGCGTCCTCGATGATGGTGGCATCTAGCCCCAGGCGGGCGGCGATGGCGAAGGCGTTGGAGCGCCCCGGCAGGCCAATGATCAGCCGGTAGGTGGGAGCCAGCGTGTCGAGGTCAAACTCCATGCTGGCGTTGCGCACGCCGGGGGTGGTGTAGGCGTAGCCCTTGAGCTCCGGGTAGTGGGTGGCGACCAGCGTGGTCGCGCCCATATCCAGCAGGAACGACAGCATGGCGCGGGCTAGCGCCGAGCCTTCGGCCGGGTCGGTGCCGGCGCCGAGCTCGTCGAGAATAACCAGCGAGTGGTCGTCGGCCTGGCGCAAAATGCGGATGGTGTTGGTGATGTGGGCTGAGAAGGTCGAGAGCGACTGCTCGATGGACTGCTCGTCGCCGATGTCGGCAAAGACTTTGGGAAAGACCGACAGCTCCGAGCCGGAGGCGGCCGGCACGTGCAAGCCGCACTGAGCCATCAGCGCCAGCAGTCCCACGGTCTTGAGGCTAACAGTCTTACCGCCGGTGTTGGGGCCTGTGATGACCAGGGCGTAGGTCTGCTCGTCGAGCAGCACATCAATCGGCACGACGTGCGCGGGGTTGATGAGCGGGTGACGGGCCTGGAGCAGCTTGAGGGTCGAGCCGGGGTGCTGCCGCGCGCCAGCCGGGGCCGGGTCGCCATTGGGCTGGCCGGCGACGGTGGCGGCTTTGGCGAGCGTCGGGCCGGTGCGGAAGTCATGTAGGACGGGCTCGATGGCGTGCAGGGTGTCGGCGTAGCGAGCCTTGGCGAAGGCCAGGTCAATCTCGGCCAACGCCAGCACGGTGGCGACCACGCGGCCGGCCTGCTGCCCCAGCAGGGCCGAGAGCGCCGTCATGATGCGCCGAATTTCCTGCTGCTCGGCCAGCTTGAGCTCGCGCCAGGTGTTATTCAGCTCCACCGTGGACAGCGGCTCGATGAAGACCGTCGCGCCGGAGGCCGATTGGTCGTGGACGATGCCGCGAATGCGGCCCTTGAAGTCGGCCTTGAGCGGGATGACGTAGCGGCCGTCGCGCTGGGTGATGATGGCTTCTTGCAGGTAGGGCTGGTTCTTGGGGTCGCCCAAGATGCGCTGGAGCTTTTGCAGCAGCCGGTCGTGCGCCACGCGCAGGTCGTGGCGGATGCTGGTGAGCTGGGGCGAGGCCGAGTCGAGCACTTCGCCGCGCTCATCCAGCGTCTGGCTGATGGCTTCGACCAGGCCGGGCACTTCTTCGATGCGGCCGGCCATGGCGGCCAGGCCAGGGAACTGGTCGGCCAGGCGGGTGAGGGTGCGCTGCAGGGTGCGCCCGGCGACCAGCGTGTTCTTGACATCGAGCATTTCCATCGGCTCGAGCACACCGCCGATGGCGGCCGACTGGGCGTAGGGGCGCACGTCGCGCGCGCCGCCGATGGTCAGGTCGGGCTTGACGCTGAGCAGGCGGCGGGCCTCGGTGGTTTGCAGTTGGCGGCGCTGGGCCTCGCGCAGTTCAGCGGTGGGGGTGAGGGCCAGCGCCAGCGCGGTGCTGGCCGAGAAGGCAGTAAATTTGCTGAGCCGGTCGAGGATCTTGGCCAGTTCGAGCGTGGCGATTGACTTGGCGTCCATGACGGGGGTGATTTTAGCAGGTTTGAGGGTTGGAATCGGAAAGGCTTTGGCCACGAATTACACGAATTGGGTTTCTGGGAGCTAGGCAGCTATGCCGGGGCCGGGGCGGGAAGACGCAGGCGGGGGAGGTTGAATTTGCTGTTTGACGGACCTCACCCCCGCCCATCTCCCGCAGGAGAGGGGTGCCCATGTGATGGGGGTTGGGAGACGACGGGCGGAAGCTTGGTAGCAGTGGTCGCGCTGAATGAACGCTGCCTCTGAGCTACCTTTTTTCTTTTTCTCTTTTCTCTCCTACTCTACTGCGGCGGCTCTTCCTCAAACACTTCCAGCAGATACGCGCGCAGGGTGTCGCGCAGCACTTGCCAGCGGATGCCGTGCCAGGCCTTTTGGGCCTTAGCGGGGTCGGCAGGGCGCGGGCTGTACTGCTCGGTGACGTACTCGTGCGTCAGGCTGGCCACGCCCGAACCGGAGGCGGGCAGCGCCTGGGTGAAGGCGGCGGCGCGCTCGTGGGCGGTGGTGGCGGCGCCGCCGGGCAGCCCCAGCCAACGGCCGGCGCGCTCGAACTGCATGTAGACCAGCACCACGCCCGTGGGCAGCACCCGACCGGTGCGCTGCATCATCCAACTGCCCAACTGGCCGAAGTTCTCCCAGCCGACCATTCCGGCCCGCAGCGAGAACAGACCCAGCAGCAGCCCGGCCAGCGCCACGCTCAGCGCGCCCAGGCCGATGGCGGGCCAAGGCAAGCTTTGCAGCCACAGCATCAGCCGGTTGGTTGGCGTCAGGGCCACCGGGTCAACCAGGTCTTCCGGCGGGATCAGATCGTCGAGCTCATCGCGCGGGTTCACCAAATCGCCGACCGGGTTGGGGTCAACCGTGTCGTCGGTGGTATCAGACACCGCCCGCACCGGCCGGACGAGCGGCGCCTCGGAAGTCGTCGGCTCGAACTCGATCCAGCCGTAGGTCGGGAAGAATACCTCCGGCCAGGCGTGGGCGTTCTGCTCCAGCACATGATAGACGTTGGCGCGCTCGTCGAGCGTGCCGGCGCTGAAGCCGACCGCCAGCCGAGCCGGGATGCCCAGCGAGCGCAGCAAAATCACCTCGGCCGAAGCGTAGTAGTTGCAGTAGCCATGCTGCGAGACAAACAGCAAGTAATCAATCGGCTCGACGTTCGGCGGCGGGGCGTCAATGTTCTGGTCGTAGGTGATGTTCGCGCGCAGCCAGTTGGTGATGGCTACGGCCCGGTCATAGGGCGTGATCGCGCCGGCCTCGGTCACGATCTTCAGGGCCAAGTCGCGCGTGCGCTGGGTGATTTCGGGCGGCACAGCCAGAAAGCTTTCGCGCACCCAGGCCGGGTAATCCAGGCTAGCCTTTTGCAGGCTCACCTCGTCGGCAATCGAGACGGCCGAGATCATCTGGTACACCTCGCCACGCCGCAGTACCTGCTGCGAGCGCACAGCAGTGATGTCGTTGTGCGTGTCGGCGGCCGGGTCGAAGGTAATCTCCAGCGTGTTGTTCCGGTCGAACCACAGCGGCTGGGGGGCAACGTACATCAGGCTGGAGGCAGCCACGTGCATGGTGAAGGCCAGGCTCACCTGGCGGCGCTCGGCGTAAGGGGTCGACTGCACCCGGCTGGTGTTGTCGCTG
>JBBRZY010000148.1:0-8971 GCA_038252885.1 Anaerolineales bacterium
ACACCCTCGGCAGCGGCTGGCGCGAGATCGACAGCAGCGTCAACGGCGAGTGGTACACCTACCTGATCTTGGCCTACGGGCTCGACCCAGACGCGCGGTTGAATGACGCCACCGCCCGCCCCGCCGCCGAGGGCTGGGGCGGCGACAGCTACAGCGTGTTTTACAATGACGCCGCCGATGAGACCGTGCTGGCCGCCCACTTGGTGTGGGACACCACCACCGACACGGCCGAGTTTGCCGCCGCCTTTTTGGAGTATGGCGATCTGCGCTTTGGCGCCGCCCACCGCGCTGCCGGCGGCGGCGACTGTTGGTTCAGCGGCGGCATAAACTGCCTGTTCACCACCAGCACCGGCACACTGTGGCTGGCCGCGCCGCGCCAGGCGCTGCTCGACGCGGTGCTGCCGCTCTATCCAGGATTTGGCCTGCCATGAACTTCGACCCGACCCGCGTCAAGGCGCTGCTGTTCGATCTCGACGGCACGCTGGCCGACACCGACGATGAATTCATCCGGCGGATGGGCGAACGCCTGCGCCGCTGGAGCTTCCTCTTCCCGCAGCGCGACCCGGCGCCGTTCTTGCGCTGGAGCATGATGGTGGCCGAGACGCCGTTGAACGCGCTGTTCGGCCTGCCGGACTGGCTGGGGATTGACGGCCCGCTGGCGCGCGCGGCTGACTGGGTGGCCGAGCGGCGCGCCCCGGCCACCACGGCGCACTTTGTGTTGATGGATGGGGTGGAGGCGATGCTGCCGCGCCTGGCCGAGCGCTTCCCGCTGGCGGTGGTCACGGCGCGCGGGGCGCGGGCGGCGAGTGACTTCCTCAAACAGTTTGGGCTGGAGCACCGCTTTGCGGTCATTGCCTCGGCCCAGACCGCGCCGCACACCAAGCCCTACCCCGACCCGGTGCTGTGGGTGGCCAAGCAACTCAATGTGGCAGTGGAGCACTGCCTGATGATCGGCGACACCACGGTCGACATCCTGGCCGGCAAGCGCGCCGGAGCGCAGACCATCGGCGTGCTGTGCGGCTTTGGCTCGCGGCCCGAGATCGAGCGCGCCGGGGCCAGCCTGATCCTCAACACCACGGCCGAGCTAGAAGGGGCGTTGGGCGGTTCGGCCTAAGCCGCCGGCGCGCAGCGGCGCCCGGGTAAGCGCGGCCGGCCAAACCGCAGCCAAGACTGGGCGTTGGCCCGCCGGCGTAGACCGCGGGCAGCATTGCCCCGCGCCCCGCGCCTCACCGTCACTAGCGCGTTAAACGTTCTCAGGCCGCGCCTGCAACTCAACCCCCACCGCCCCCCATGTGCGCGCCACGTAATCGAGCAGCGCATAGATAAAGACCACCAGGCCCAGCATCTCAAACGTCTCTTCCACCGCCACCTCGGCCAAATAGGGCAGGCTCTGATAGCCATACGCTTCCGCGAACAGCGCGCCGAACATCTCCACCCCGGCGGCCGCGCCCACATAGACGCCCCCGGCCAGCACCAGCAGCGTTTGCGTGCGCCGGGGCAGCCGCCGCACCAGGTCGAGACAAAACAGCCCCAGCAGCGCCACCAGCGGCAAAATAGCCAGATACCATCCAAACCCCAGCAGGCCCGAGACGCCCAACAGGTTGCGGATCGGGTTCACCAACCGTTCGTGCAGCGACATGAACTCGTCCAGCGTCAGGGCGGCGAAGGCCGCAGTCAGCGCCAGCCAGCGGCGGCGCAGCGGGTCGTGGTGGCGGTAGGCGTGCTGGCTGAGCACCACCAACAGCCCGGTCGCCAACGCCAGCAAAAAGTCGTTGTAGGCCGTGGACAGGCTGGTCTCGGTGTCCATGTGCAGCCGCCCCATCAGGCCCAGCGCGCTGGGGCTCAAGGCCGGCAGCGGGATGAGCAGAAACAGGCCGACAAACAGCGCCGCGAACAGACCGGCGCCTAGCCCCAGCCAAAGCGCCACGCGCCCCGGCTGCAGGTAGATGACGCCCGGCGCCGGCTCCCCGGGCGGGGCGCGCAGCTCAAGGCGCAGCGCGGCCCTATACGTCTGGGCCAGGTAGTCCAACAGCGCGAACACCAGCAGCGCCTGCGCCCCCATCTCCAAGATTTCTGCTACGGTCTTGGCCGCCGCGTAGGCCAGGCTGTTCGGCCCGGCGGTCAGCGCCAGCTCCGCGCTCAGCAGGTTGCCGCCGGCCGCCGCAACCACATAGGCCACGCCGGCCGCCACAATGAACCAGCGCGTGCGGCCGGGCAACTGACGCAGCCCCGGCAGCCACAGCAGGCCGACCACGACCCCCAGCGGCCCAACGACCAGCAGCCAGGCCACCGCTTGCAGGCCCGGCCCCGCGCCCCAGCCGGCGGCCAGGGCGCTCAGGTCTGGCGTGATCGCCGTGTGCACTTGCGCCATCTCGTCGGCGGCCAGGGTCACCAGCACCACGGCCAGCAGTCCCCAGCGCCAGCGCAGCGCATGGCGGCGGGGGGCCAGGGCCGCGCACACCAGGCTCAGGCCGGCAGCCGCCACTAGGGCTCCCCCCTCCACCATGCGCGCGAGGCTGATTTCGCCATCCAAGGCCAGGCGTTTGACAATGCCATTGGAGACCCACCCGCCCCGGTCGTGGCCGTTAAGCGTCACCACGGTGCCAACCACGACGACCAGCGCAATGACCAGCGCCAGCGTCTGGCCAACGGCGCGCGGCCAAAGGGGCACAGTAAGCGCCGGCCTGGCGTCTGGCGTGGGGCGACGATTCGAAAGCATAGTCAAGTGACTCCGAAAGTATCTGGGCGCGTCGACCCGCGCAGGTGCTCACGGGCCGGCCGGCACAGTCTACATTACTGGAGGGGTGCGTCGCGAGCCGGCGGGCGGCGGCCGAATACAAACAGCCCGGCCGGCAGCAGCAGCAGGCTGCTCACCACGCCGCTCAGCATCTCCGACAGCGCGCGGTCCCAGCCGGCGGCGGCGGTGAACTGGCCCAGCAGCAGCGTTTGCACCAGCAGCGCTGAGGTCAGCGCCGCGACGAGATTGGCCAGCAGCACCCACAGCGCGGCGCGGCCCTGCGTGCGCAGCGTGCGGGCGTTGTCAGCCGGCCGCGCGCCCAGACCCGCCACCAGCCCCAACAGCCCGCTGTAGATCAGCGCCGCCCCCGTCGCGCCTACGCCCGACAGCACATCGCCCAGCAGTCGGCCCAGCACCCCCACCAGCAGCCCGGCCACCGGCCCACCCACCAGACCCGCCAGCAGCGGCACCAAAATCTGCGGCCGCAGGCTGAGGTAGTAGCGCTCGGCCACCGGCAGCGTCAGCGGCAGCAGGTTGAACACCCACTGCGCCACGCCATAGATCAGCGCCACACCGGCCACGCGCGTGAACTCGGTGACGGTCGGCACAGGCCAGGCGGGCCGTTGGCGGCGATGCGGGCGGCGGGGGCGGGCGGCGGGCGGCATGGGGGTGAGGGTTTACCAGGCGGCTTCGAGCAGCGCGAGGATTTGCTCCGGGCGGGTGACCGGGCGCGGGTTGCTTTGCACGGCGCGGCTGTGCAGCGCCAGGGCCGCCAGCCGCGGGAAGTCGGCGCGCTGCACGCCCACCGCGCGCAACTGGCGCGGCACCCCCAGCCCAGCGATCAGCGCCTCCACGTGGTCGAGCGCGGCTTGGGCCGTGGGCGCGGCCCCCAGCGCCTCGGCCACCTGCGCTAACTCTGGCCCAACCACTTCGAGATTAAAGCGCAGCGCGTGCGGCAGCACAATGCCGTTCGCCACGCCATGCGGCACGCCGGCCGCGCCCCCCAGCACGTGGCACAACCCGTGATGCAGACCGAGCGCCACGCCCGCCAGTGACGCGCCGGCCAGGTGCGCGCCCAGCAGCATCTCTGTCCGGGCGGCCAGGTCGCCGGCCCTATCTTGCTTGGGGTCGCCGGCGGCGAAGCAGCGCGGCAGGCTGCGGCCAATGTGGCGGGCGCCGGCCAGCGCGGCGGCCGTCGCCAGCGGGTGGCGCGTGGTCGAGTAGACCGCTTCGAAGCAGTGCGCCAGCGCGTTCAGGCCGGTGGTGGCGGTGACGGCCGGCGGCAGGTCAAGCGTGAGCGCCGGGTCGTACACCACCAGCTTGGGCGCGAACTTCGGATCGGCATACGTTACCTTGCGCGGGCCGGCCGCGTCAGTCTCAGTCACGCCGTACACGGCCGTCATCTCCGACCCGGCATACGTCGTGGGGATGGCGACGACCGGCACCAGCGGCTGGTCGGTGGGATAAGCGGCCTGCGCTGGGCGGCCGGTGCGCTGGGCTTCGAGCGCGGCGCTGACCGCCTTGGCCAGGCCGATAGCGCTGCCGCCGCCCAGCCCCACCAGCGCGTCGGCGGCGTGGGCGGCGGCCAGGGCCAGGGCCTCGGCCACCTGCGCGGCCGGCACATGGCTCTGGGTCTCGGCGTAAGTCGCCACGGCCTTGGCGCCCAATAGCGCCGCCACCCGCGCCGCGCGCCCGCTGCGCTGGGCCGAGCCGGTGGTGATGAGCACCAGCCGCTGCCAGCCAAAGGCCGCCACGGCGGCGGGCAGCCGGTCGAGCGCGCCCACGCCGAAATCAATCTGCTGGGCGTAGCGGGTAAATTGAAAGGCGGTCATGGGTCAGGCGGGGCGCAGCACGGCTGCCAAACGGCGCACACCTTCATCAATCCGCGCTGGCAGGTTGTTCGAGTAGTTCAGCCGCAGCGCGTTGGCGTAGCGCCCCTCGGCTGAGAAGTTCGCGCCAGGGATGTAGGCCACCTGATGCTCAAAGGCCGTGGGCAGCAGCGCGCCCGTATCCACCTCGGGCGGCAGCGTCAGCCACAGGAACAGCCCGCCCTCCGGCACAGTCCACGTGGCCCAGCCGCCGAACTCGCGCGCCAGCGCAGCCAGCAGCGCCTCGCGGCGCTGGTGGTTGGCGGTGTTCAGCGCTTCCAAATGCGCCGCCAGGTAGCCGCGCGATAGGAACTCGGTCACGGTGCGCTGCAAGAGTTGCGACGACTCTAGATCAATGCTCTCGCGCAACACCGCCAGCCGCGCCACCATCGGCTCGGGCGCGATGATCCAGCCCAGCCGCATGGCCGGGGCGATGGTCTTGGAGAACGAGCTGACGTAGAAGATCAGCCCGGCCTCGTCAAAGGCCTTCACCGGCGGGAGCGCCTGGCCGGCATAGCGCAGCAGCGCATACGGGTCGTCCTCGATCAGCGGCACGCCGGTGCGGGCGGCGGCCAGCGCCAACTGCTGGCGGCTGGCCAGGGGCAGGCTGACGCCCACCGGGTTGTGAAAGTCGGGGATCACTGCGCCCACGCGCGCCGCGCCACCGGCCAATAGGGCCGTCTCGAAGGCGGCCGGGTCGACGCCGGTATGCTGGTCAAAGGCGGCCGGGCGCAGGGCCGCGCCATGGGCCTGCAGCACCTGGAGGAGGCCGGTGAAGGTTAGCGCCTCCACCACGGCCGGCGCGCCGGGGTCGAGCAGCAGCCGGCCCAGCAGCGCCAGCGCCTGCTGCGCGCCGTTGGTGATAAAGACGTTCTCGAAAGTGCAGGCCACACCCCGGCGCTGCATGTGGCCGGCGATCCACTCGCGCAGCGGGGCGTAGGCCGGGCCATACTGCAGCGCCCGCGCACCATCGCGGGTGAGCACGGCGTCGGCGCAGGCTTGCAGTTCGGCCACTGGCAGATGGTCGGCGGCCGGCAGCCCGCCGGCAAACGAGATCGTCTCGGGCTGGTTGGCCAGGGCGATCAGGTCGCGCATGACACTGCGCTTGAGATGGGTGGCGATAAATGATAAGGGATAGGCCAGCGGCGGGGTCACCATTGGGTTTGATTATAAAGCCCAGCCTGCCGCTAGCCAAAAACAGCGTCTTGGACGTTGACAATCACCCAGCTACCACTAGAATAGCAGCGACAATAAGCTCGTCTTGGCCGTGGGGGAGTTGGCACGCCGCCGAAACGCCTCCAGCTGGTGCTGAGGCGAGCTGCAACCAACCAGAACGGTAAGCTTAAGGAGGAGAACGATCCATGAAGACTCGATTCCTGCTGGGAACCCTACTCGCCTTCAGTGTGCTGCTGGCGGCCTGCCAGCCCGCCGCCAGTGGCGACTGCGCGCCCGCCGCCAGTGGACTGCCCGACCTGAAGTGCCGCACCGTCATCGTGGCGGTCGAGAATGCTTACAACCCGTTCAACTTCATTGATGAGACCACGGGCGAGGGCAAAGGCTACGACTACGATCTGTTCGCTGAGGCCTGCAAGCGCCTGAGCTGCAAGGCCCAGATGGTCACCACCAGTTGGGACGCCATCCTGGCCGTGATGGGCGGCACCGCCGAGAACGCCACCTTCGACATCGCCGCCGACGGCATCACCATCACGCCCGAGCGCGCCGCGCACGTCGACTTCTCGACCCCCTACATCGCGCTCCAGCAGCAACTGCTGGTGCGGGCCGACGAGACGCGCTTCAGCGACGCCGCCGGCCTGTTGGCCGTGGGCGACTTCAAGGTGGGCGCGCAGCCCGGCACCACCAACTACGACCTCTCGGCCGCCACCTTCGGCGAAGACCACGTCCAGGCCTTCGACCAGTACGGCCTAATCGTGGAAGCCCTCAAGAACGGCGACATCGACGCCATGCTGATCGACAACGTCTCAGGCGAGGGCTACATTGGGGCCAACCCCGACAAAATCAAGCTGGTGGGCGCGCCGCTCTCGTCGGAAGAACTGGGCTTTGTCTTCCCCAAGGGCAGCGAGCTGCTGGCGCCGTTCAACGCTGCGCTGGCCGCTATGGACGCCGACGGCACGCTCGACACGCTGTACGCCAAGTGGTTCAACAACAACTAGGCCGACCCGCACCGTGAGCGACTTGCGAGACTAGGATAGATAGCAGGAGGGCGCAGTTGTTCGGGCGCCCTCCTGCGCTTTATACCATGGCCCCTTCCTCCTCCCCCTCTGGCCGCGAGCCGGCGCTGCTGATCCCCAAGCGCACTAACCGACTGACGCCCATGCTCGATGTGGCGGCCGATTGGCCCTGGTGGCTGATCGTCACCATCCTGCTGGGGCTGCTGATCCTGTTCTCCATCGTGACCAACACCCGGATGCAGAACATCTTCCGGGCCATCAGCGTGGGCGTGCTCATCACCCTGCTGGTCTCGATCACCGCCTACCTGATCGCCGTCACCATCGGCCTGGTGGTGGGGCTGGGGCGCGTCTCGACCAATCGGGTGATCTTCAACTTGGCCGCCTTCTATGTGGAGATCGTGCGCGGTGTGCCGATCTTGGTGCTGCTGATCTACATCGCCTTCGTGGGCGTGCCAGCCTTTGTGGCGGGCATCAACGCCCTGGGCGGGTGGCTGGTGGAGCTGGGGTTGGGCTTTGGCAGTTGGCTGGCCGATTTCTCCATCCGCTCCTTCGACAATACGCTGCGGGTGATCATCGGCCTGGGCCTGGCCTATGGCGCATTTGAGGCCGAGATCTTCCGGGCCGGCATCGAGTCGGTCGAGAAGGGCCAGATGGAAGCGGCCCGCGCGCTGGGCATGAATTACTACCAGGCCATGCGCCACGTGATTCTGCCACAGGCCGTGCGCCGCATCCTGCCGGTGCTGGGCAACGACTTCGTCTCGATGGTCAAAGACTCATCGTTGGTGTCGGTGCTGGGCGTGGCCGATGTGACCCAACTGGCGAAGCTGTACGCCTCCAGCACCTTCCTATTCTTCCAGACCTATAGCCTGTTGGCCTTTATCTACCTGGTGCTGACCATCCTGCTCACGCGGGTGGTGCGCGCGCTCGAGAACCGCCTGTCGCTGTTCCGCCGATAACCGCCAGGAACCCACCCAATGACTTCAGCCAACGCCCCGCATGAGATGGTGGTGATTAAGAACCTGGTCAAGCAGTTCGGCCAATTGCGCGCGGTCGACGACGTGAGCCTGACCGTGCCGCAGGGCCAGGTGGTGGTCATCATCGGCCCCAGCGGCTCGGGCAAGTCGACCGTGCTGCGCTGCATCAACCATCTCGAGACGCCCACCAGTGGCGAAATTTGGGTGGACGGCCACCGGGTGACGGCCGCCACCAAAGTGATCAACGCCGTGCGGGCCGAGGTGGGCATGGTGTTCCAGCAGTTCAACCTGTTCCCGCACCTGACCGCGCTCGACAACATTGTGCTGGCCCAGCGCGTGGTGCGCAAGCGCAGCGTGGCCGACGCCCGCCGCATCGCCCAGCAGCAGTTGGCGCGGGTGGGCATCCCCGAAAAGGCCGACAGCTTTCCGGGCCAGCTTTCCGGCGGGCAGCAGCAGCGCGTGGCGATTGCGCGCTCGCTGGCCATGAACCCCAAGGTGATGCTGTTCGACGAGCCGACCTCAGCCCTCGACCCGGAGATGATCAGCGAAGTGCTGGATGTGATGCTGGCTCTGGCGCGCGACGGCATGACGATGGTGGTGGTGACGCACGAGATGGGCTTCGCCCGCAACGCGGCCAACGAGATCATCTTCATGGACAAAGGCCAGATCATCGAGCGTGGCACGCCTGAGGGCTTCTACAACAACCCGCAGGAGGAGCGCACGCGCGCGTTCCTGAGCCAGATTTTGCACTAGCCCACTGAAGAGCAGAGAAAAAAGAAAGAGAAAGAGAAAAAGGCCGTACCACTGCGCTGACTATTCGGTGCGCCCAACGCCGATTGCCCCCTGCCCCCGCCCAGTCTCAGCCCGGTTCACTGCCGCGCATTGGCCGGCCAGCCCCGCGTCACAAAGTCACCCTTCCCACTTCAGGCGAAGCGCCGGGGATGAGGGCCGACTAACCCAATAACACTGACAAGCATGACAGGAAAATCAACCCTCCGGCGGCGAGTGGCGGCCAGGGCAATCGCATCTTAATTCCGTTAGATTCGAGATGACCGAAATTACCCAGAAACACGGCGCTCGTTAGCATAGGGTGGGATTTCTCACCGGCCAATGGGGAGCGTGAGGGCCACCGACCTGAGGCCGGGTTCGAAATGACAGGTAAAAGGGGTTGGTCGGTCAACGCGCGCAAATTAGATGCAATTG
>JBBRZY010000149.1:0-8957 GCA_038252885.1 Anaerolineales bacterium
AGAAACCCCAGGATGACCCCGAGCACATCGTTGGCCCGCTGCGACTTGAAGAACGAGCCATGCCCGCAGTCATGAAAGATAATAAAGGTCCGCACCAAAAAGCCGGCCGTGGGGATCGCCAGCAGCAGGGTCAGCCAATACGACCCCTGCAAACTGTAGAGCATCAACCCCCAACCGAGCGCATACGGCCCCAGCGTGTTAATCACCTGCCAAACGCTCTGCCGGAGGTCCGAGTCCGCATATCGGGCGACGATTGCCGGCCAACTTGGCGCCGCGGAATTGTTACTTGGCATACCAATGCCCCTAGGTGGCGATCTCGCCCTTCAGGCCCAGCGACTTCAAGTGGGCAAAGCTCACAAGTTTCTGCGTCTGCTCGTCCCACAACCGCAGCGACACGCACTTAAGGCTGCCCAAGAGCGAGATCGTGCTCACCTGCTGAAACTCGGGATTGTCGTCATGGCACGCCTGCAGCGCGTAGTTGGGGATGCGCACGCTCAGGTGGTGAATGTGGTGCAGGCCGATGTTGCCGGTGATCCATTGCAGCAGCTTGGGCAGCTTGTAATACGAGCTGCCCTGCAGCGCCGCTTCGGCGAAGTCCCAATCGGCCTTGTGCTCCCAGTAGGTGTCTTCGAACTGGTGCTGAATGTAAAACAGCCACAGGCCGATGGTGGCCCCAATAATGATGGTCGGCAGTTGAATCGCCAGCACCGCGCCGAAGCCGATGAAGTAACCAATGCTCAGAAAGAGCGCCAGCAGCGCCAGGTTGGTGAAGTGCACGCTCCACTTTTCGCGCCGGCCCGTGCCCGGCGCCGGGAGGCGCTGCGCGATGACAAACAGCAGCGTCGGCGCGATCCCAAACAGCACCACCGGGTGCCGGTAGATGCGGTAGGCCAGTTTCTTCCAGCTCGACAGCTTGAGGTACTCGGTCACCGTATAAGTAATCGGCACATCCCAGGTGGCGCGCTTGTCGAGATCGCCCGAGTTGGCGTGATGCACCGCATGGTTGTGCCGCCACGAGTAGAACGGCGTCATGGCAAAGATGCCGCTCACCAGGCCGACAATGTCGTTGGCGCGCGCTGACTTGAAATACGAGCCGTGCCCGCAATCGTGCAGGATGATGAAGATGCGCACCATGAAACTGGCCGCCAGCACAGACAGCGCCAGCGTCAGCAGGTACGACACGCGCAAGCTATAGTACATGGCCACCCACAACGCAATATAGGGTCCAATCGAGTTGACCAACCCCCAAATGCTGCGGCGCAAATCGGGCTTAGCATATTGCGCGACAACCTTCTGCCAGGTACGTGTCTGAACGGGAATCGGGGGTGCAGTGACGGCGGTCTCCATCCGGCGACTATCTCCTTGAACTATGGCTTGCCATACAATGGGTGGGGCGGTGGCCGCGGTCTGCGTTCGCAGTTGGAGGGCCGCTCCCAAAGCTAGGTATCGGGGCTTCCACGCCAGGTCAGCGCCTGAGCCGCTGCGTCTGCCTCTGGTCGCGCCCGTGAGTTTTGCGCTGTGTCCGTCTTAGACACTCGCCGGGGCACGAGCGGCCAGCCACGAATGGGTACTACGCCTGAGCGTGTGAGTCGCATTGTAACACGTCCAGAGCATGCTATACTCCGCACGGCCGCCGCTGGCCGACACTCTCATGAATGACTTAGATTGGTTCCAATCGCAGCTTGAAGCGAGCAGCGCCGGTTTCGCCTGGGCGGTGGCTCAGTTGTCGGCCGACCGCCAAGACCGTGAGCCGCCTGTGCCGCTCGGCGCCTGGTCGGCGGCTCGGCATGTCTTTCATTTACTCTTTCAAGAACGCGAGGTCGCGCTGCCCAACTGGAAGCTGTGGCTCGGCGGCACGCTGAACCCCGACGTCGTCACGCCCGAAGAAGACATCGCCTGGGACTCGCGCGCCACTGTCGCCCCACTCCTGGCGCAGTGGCAGCAGGGCCGCGCCGCCCTCTTGGCGCTCCTGCCGCAGTTCCCCGCCGCCGCCTGGGATGAAACCCGCCCGGCCCTGTGGGGCGCGGTCACCCTGCGCTGGGTCGTCACCAAAACTTACCAGCACACTGCCAAGCACATCCACGAAGTCCTATCGCTCGCCCTCTACTGGGACACCGCCGAGGCGCAGCCGCGCCGGCGCTGAGGGTATGGCCCGCACCCGTTCCTCCTCGTCGAACCTGTTGTGGTGGTTGGCCGGGCTGGCGCTGCTGCTGGCGGCGCTCTACGCCTGGCTGAGCGGCCTGCCCGTGGTGCCGACCGACGGCGGCTTGGTCTTCTACCCCTTCCTCGTCCTCTATCATTTCACCGCCGCGCCCATGGCCACTGTCCTGGCGCTGGTGGCTATCATGGTCTTGGGCCTGTGGTTCCCGCTGGTCTTGGGCCGCAAGCCGCGCGCCCTGATCAGCAGCCTGGCCGTTATCGTCGCCTTGGGGGCCAGCGGCTTGGCCTGCTGGGGCGCGTTGCCCCAAACCTTTTCCCCCTATCGCCACCTGGATCGTGTGACCTACAACGACCACGTCTACCAGCTCGGCCTGCGCGCGGTGCTGGCCGACAATGAATACGCCTTTGTCCTCTGCACCTGCGACCCCACTGGCCTGAGCTGCCGCTGCCGCGACCTGGTGGCGACCACGCCCGAGGCCGTCACCGCGCTGCCCAAGCTGGTGGTGGATGCCGCCGCCAACCGCTTCTCGGTGCAAGTGGGTGAGACCACGGTCTATGCGTTCACGCCCTAGCGCGGCGGACCTTGGGGTGGGGGGCGGGCTTGTCCGCCTCATTCGTCGCCGCGACTGGCAGCCTTGGGCGGTTCTGCCGCTGGCGCTGCTGTTCTTAGCTGTTTTGGCCTGCGCCCGGGCCGACGTGCCGGTGGATTTGGCGGCCATCACACCGGTTGGCGCCGTCACGCCACTGTGGCTGCAAGGCAGCACGCCCGGGGTGCCCACCCCTTCGCTGCCGCCGCCCACGCCGCCCGTGGCTGGGGTCGCCACCGCCACCGCCCGCCCCACCCAAGATATTAGCAACTCGCCCACGCCCGACGCCACGCGCCCCACCGTGCTCGAACGCCAGTCGGAGGAGCTCTATACCGTCGTGGCCGGCGACACCCTCAACGCCATCGGCGCGCGCTACGGTGTCAGCGCCTCCGAGATCGCCGCCGCCAACGACATGGCCCTGAGCGACACGCTCTTCACCGGCCAGGTGCTGCACATCCCCGTCCCCCGCCAAACTACCATCGGCTCGGCCGTCAAGCTGCTGCCCGACAACGAATTTGTCTACGGGCCGTCGTCTACCACCTTTAATCTCACCGCCTTCATCGAAGCCTACGGCGGCTTCCTCGCCAGCTATGCCGAGGACATCCCCGGCCGCTATCTCGACGGCTCGGCCGACTCGCGCCTGCTGACCGGCGCCGAGATCGTGCAGACCGTGGCCCAACGCTACTCGGTCAGCCCGCGCCTGCTGCTGGCCGTGTTGGAATATCAAAGCGGCTGGGTCCGCAACCCTAACCCGGGCGACAACACGCGCACCTTCCCCATCGGCCGGGTCGAAGTCGGCCGCGAGGGGCTCTACCGTCAACTGGCCTGGGCCGCCAACCAGCTCAACCTGGGCTACTACAGTTGGCGCGCGGGCGGCCTGGTGTCGTGGGGCTTCGGCAGCGGCCAATTGCGGCTCGTCGCGGCCGGGCTCAACCCTGGCACGGTCGGCGTGCAGAACTTCTTGGCCGGCCTGCTTAGCGCCGATGCCTGGGATCAGGCCGTCACCGCCGACGGCTTCATCGCCACCTACGTCGCTCTGTTCGACAACCCCTTCCGCCTGGCTGTCGAGCCGCTGGTCCCGCCCGACCTCGTCCAGCCGCGGCTGCAACTTCCCATCTTGCCCAACACCGTCTGGTCGTTCACCGGCGGGCCGCATGGCGCTTGGGATACCGGCTCGGCTTGGGGCGCGCTCGACTTCGCGCCGCCCAGCGATGCCCTCGGCTGCGTCACCTCACAAGAGTGGGTGGTCGCCGCCGCCCCCGGCCTGATTGTGCGCACTGGCGACGGCGCGGTGCTCGAAGACCTCGACGGCGACGGCTACGAGCAAACCGGCTGGGTGCTGTTCTACATGCACCTCGAAGCGCGCGACCGCGTCGCGCCCGGCACCCTCGTCGCGGCCGGCGACTACCTCGGCCACCCCTCCTGCGAGGGCGGCGTCTCCGACGGCACGCACGTGCACTTTGCCCGCAAGTACAATGGCGAGTGGATTTCCGCCGACGGCCCGCTGCCGTTTTTGCTCGATGGCTGGGTCTCGGCCGGCTTGGGGGCCGAATATGATGGCACCCTGACCAACGGCCCGGTGACGATTGAGGCTTGTGCCTGCCGCGCCGACCTCAACGCGGTGAGCCGCCCATGAACCCCCGCATCAAGTACAACCCGCGCCGCCGCCGCGCTGTCGTCCGCGATGACGATGAGCCGGCCGGCGAGCCCCCGAATGACGGCCTGGGCTGTGCGCGTTATCTCTGGCTCGTCATGCCCCTCATCGCGGTGGCCTTTGTCTGGGTCTGGCGTTCGCGCGCGGCCGGGATCGACCCGCTGCCCACCCTCGCGCCCACCGCCGTAGTAGCGGCGACCCTCACGCCTGTCCCCGCCACGCTCACCCTCGCGCCCACCGCCGTCCTTGAGCCCACCCTCACCCTCGAAGCGCCCACGCCCACCCAATTCCCGCTGCCCACCAGCACCCTGTTGCCCGAGCCGTCGCCGTCGCCCACGGCCATCCAGGTGCCGGCCACCACCATCTTCTACGTCACCCAGTCCGGCGACACCCTGGCCGCCCTGGCCGCGCGCTTCGGCGTCAATCCGGTCGACATCGTCGCGCCCCAGGGCCTCAAAGGCACCGTCATGCTGGCGGCCGGGCAGTTGCTTGTCATCCCGAACATTCTGGGCGAGGTCGGCCCCGACAACAAGTTGGTGCCCGACTCAGAAGTGGTTTATAGCGGCGCCGCGGCCCGCTTCGACCCGCAGGCCTTTGCCGAAGAGCAGGGCGGTTACCTGGCGAACTATCAAGGCTATGCCGATCTGTCCACTCAGCCCGGCGGCCGGGTGCTGCTCGTGGCCGCGCGCGATCACTCCATCAACCCGCGCCTGCTCATGGCGCTGCTTGAAAATCTCAGCGGCTGGGTGACCAATCCCTCGCCGCAGGGCGACCTGCTCAAGTATCCCTATCACTATGTGCACGACTACCTGGTCAACCTCAACGCCCAACTCACTTGGGCCACCAGTCAGATAGCCATCGGCTACTATGGCTGGCGCGCCGGCACCCTCACCGAGTTGACCTTCAAAGACGGCTCCACGCTGCGCCTCAACCCGCAGCTCAACGCCGGCACGGCCGCGCTGCAGTACTTCTACGCTCAGGTGCTGACGCGGGCCGAATGGGACCATGCCGTCAGCCCAGACGGCTTCCTGGCCACATATAAGCAGCTCTTTGGCGATCCGTATAAGCGCGAACTTAGCCCGCTGCTGCCCGCCGATCTCACCCAGTTGCCCATGTCGCTCCCGTTCCCCATCGGCCAGACCTGGGCCTTTACCGGCGGGCCGCACGGTGCATGGGAGTTGGGCGGCGCGCAGGCCGCGCTCGACTTTGCGCCCAGCTCGGTCGTTGGCGGCTGCGCCGACAGCAGCGCCTGGGTCACCGGAGTGGCGGCCGGCCTTGTGCTGCGCTCGGCCAATGGCGCCGTGGTGGTCGACCTGGACGGCGACGGGGCCGAAGCCACCGGCTGGGTGATTCTCTACTTGCACATCGCCACCAAAGACCGGGTCTCGGCCGGCACGCTGGTCGAGCGCGGCGGCCACATCGGCCACCCCTCCTGCGAGGGTGGGCGCGCCACCGGCACGCACCTCCACATCGCCCGCAAGTACAATGGTGAGTGGATTCCCGCCGATGGCCCGGTGCCGTTCACCATGAGCGGCTGGGTGGCCGGGCCAGGCAAGGGCGAGTACTACGGCACGCTCACGCGCGACGGCGTCGTGGTCGAAGCCTGCACCTGCACCGCCGCCTGGACGGCCATTGTCAATGATCGCTAAATTGGTAGAAGATGAGTTGGTATTGGTATGTGGTCCTACTCCCTCCGTGCTTCCCTCCGACTAGCGCTCCTGGCCGCCGTTATTCTCGCGGGCTGCGCGCTGCCGCCCGCCACGCTGCCGCCGCCGCTGGCCACCAGCACCGCCCCGGCTGTCGCCACCGCTGCGCCCACGCCCGACTACGACGCCACGCCGCTGCCCACCCGCCAGCCGTTCGCCGTGGGTCAGGTGCTGCCCTACGTCTCGCAGACCGGCGACACCGTGCTGGCCATGGCCGCTCACTTCAACACCACCGCCGATGAAATCCTGGCCCTCAACCCTGGCCTATCGCTAACCAGCACGCTGGCCTCCGGCCTCGACCTTCGCCTCCCGGCCTATTGGTTCCCGCTTGGCGGCACGCCCTACCAAATGATTCCCGATAGCGAGTTGGTCTACGGGCCGACTAGCGTCGGCTTCGACATTGACGCCTATGTGGCCGCCCAGCCGGGCTACCTCAAGACCCTCTCGGCCTTCGTGGCCGCGCGCAACCGCACCGCCGCCCAGGCCGTGCAGTACGTCGCCCGCCAATACTCCCTCAACCCGCGCCTGCTGCTGGCGCTCATGGAGTGGCGCACCGGCGCGCTCACCCTGGCCGACGTGCCCGCCGACGTGCGCGGCAGCCCGTTCGGCCCGCTGCCCAAGGTCAAAGGTTTTGTATCGCAGATGACCTGGGTGGCCGAGCGCCTGAGCGAAGGCTACTACGGCTGGCGCACCGGCCGCCTGACCTCGCTGCTCCTGCCCGACTCCACCACCACCCGGCCCGACTTCTATCAGAGCGCCGGCAGCGTGGCCCTGCAATATCTGTTCGCCCAGTGGATGGGGCTGGACGAATTTAACGCCGCCACCGGGCCGGGCGGCTTCGCTTCCACCTACATCGCGTTGTGGGGCAACCCGTTCGATCAACCCCCCAGCGACGTCATCACCGGCGACCTCGCGCAGCCGGCCTTCGCGCTGCCCTTCGGCCAGGGCCAAATTTGGGCCTTCACTGGCGGGCCGCACCCAGTCTGGGGCAACAGCACCCCGTGGGGCGCGCTCGACTTCGCGCCCGCCGGCGTCTCCGGCTGCTCCAACACCGAACGCTGGGTCACGGCCGTGGCCCCCGGCGTGGTCGTGCGCGCCGACGACAACATTCTGGTGCTCGACCTCGACGGCGACGGTTTTGAGCAAACGGGCTGGGAGGTCTTCCACCTCCACCTGCTCAACGAAGGCATGCCGCCCGTCGGCACCCAGGTGCAGACCGGCGACCCACTCGGCCATCCCTCGTGCGAAGGCGGCAACGCCACCGGCACGCACGTCCACATGGCGCGCAAGTACAATGGCGAGTGGCTCCCGGCCGATGGCATTCTGCCGGGCATCGTGCCGTTCGAAGTCGGCGGCTGGGTGGCGCAGAGCACCGGCACCGCCTATCAGGGCCGCATGATCCGGCTGGGCGCGTGGGTCGAGGCCTGCACTTGCAGCACCGCCCGCAACACCGTCTACTGGACCAAGTGACCGGCGTGCTGACGCTCTCCAACGCCTACCTCAGCTTTCAACTCGACCCCCAAACCGGCTATTGGCGCCTCGCGCCTGTCGTCGGCGAGTGGCCGCGCCTGGAGGAAGCCCGCCTGGGTGCGATCTACACCGTCGCCACCGGCGACCAGCCGCGTTGGGAGTATTGGGACGGTGAGTTGGTAGGGGCCGCGGTCGAGCCACTGACGAATGTGCCCACCGCGCACGGCCCCGCCGTTGGGCTGCGGGTGCGCGCCCACACCGGCCCGCCCGCCGCTGCGCCGCTCACCGTCACGCTCACCTTTCTGTTGCCCGAGGCGCGGCCCTTCCTGCTCTGGCAAGTGGTGGCGCACAACGCCGGTTCCCAGCCGCTGCGGCTCGAGGTGATCGACCTGCTGCGCCTCGGCCCGCGCTTTCAGGCGCGCTCCGGTCGCGGCGGCCTGCTCCATCGCGCCCGCACCTTCTTCCGGCGCGAGACGCTCGAAGACCCGCACCCGCGCGGCCCGGCCGGGGCGCTGCGCCTCGTGCCGCCGGGCCGCGCGGCCGAAACCGAGTTGGCCTTCTTCAGCAATGGCTACCAAAGCTGGAGCTTCGCTGGGGCGCTGCAAGCCGGCGACCACCAGCCTGGCTCGTTCTTCGGGCCGCTGGGCGAGCCCAAGGCCCAGAACTTGCTCACGCCCGCGTTCCGCCGCCCTGGCCGCTTCAGCAGCGACATGTTCGGCGTGCTGGGCGACCGTACGCGCGGGCGTGGTCTGGTGGCCGGCTTCACCAGCCAGCGCGAGCAGTTCTCGGCCGTCGAGGTACTGCTTGATCCTGAAACCCCCTCGCTGCGGCTGACGGCCCAATGCGATCAAGTGACGCTCGCCCCCGGCGCCGACCGCCCCACCGACTGGGCCTACTTGCAATTCTGCGCCCTGGCCGGCAGCGACACGCTGGCCGAGTACGCCGACGCCGTGGCGCGCGAGAACGAAGCGCGCGTGCCGGCCACCACGCCCGTCGGGTGGTGCTCGTGGTATCACTACTTCGACCGCGTCACTGAGGCCGATGTGGTCGCCAACTTGCGCGCCATCGGGCAGGCTCGCGCCCAACTGCCGCTCGACTTCGTGCAAATCGACGACGGCTTTCAAGCGCAGGTGGGCGATTGGTTCGAGACCAAGCCCACGTTTGCCCACGGCCTGCGCTGGCTGGCGGCCGAGATTCGCGGGCAGGGGCACGCGCCGGGGCTGTGGCTGGCCCCCTACATGGTGCGCTCTGATGCGCGGCTGGTGCGCGACCACCCCGACTGGTTCCTGCGCCACCCCAACGGCCGCCGCGTGAATGCCGGCCTCAACTGGTTCCGCTGGTGCTATGGGCTCGATCCTACGCACCCGGCCGTGCGCGAGC
>JBBRZY010000150.1:0-8930 GCA_038252885.1 Anaerolineales bacterium
CATGTAGCCGACTGCCACCATTAGCCCCGGCCCGCCAAAGGCCAGCAGCTTGCGCCAGAAGCCCCAACTCTCTGAAACTTTGATCGAGCGAAAGACCTCCGGCAGCGAGTTGGCGACGCGCCGATGCCGCCAGCCGGCTTCGGGCGTCGGGTCGGGGCGCGGCGGCTGGGGCAGGGCGGGTGGGGTTTCGAGCGGTTGGGTGGTCTGGATATGGGTTGCCATGGGGGTATTCGCTTTCAATGGTCGCTGGCGATAATTTGATTAAGCTAAAATAATAATTAGTCTAACCTAATATAAATTTTACTCCTGAATTGGGCGTTGTCAACCTGAGCGGGCGGGCTGAGCCCGGCGGCGTTCGAAGGCATCGAGCAGCCGCGCGAGGTCTATCAGCAAGTCCACGCCGCGCAGGCGCGCCTGCTGGAGGGCGGCGACTAACGCGCTATAGCCGCCAACGAGCCTTGTGCTACAATCGCGCCATCTCGCGGCCCCCGCGGCCTGCTCAGGAGCGATTGCTATGGCTACCCCCGAAATTTCCGTTGAGACCCTGTCGGAAGGCATGGGCCGCATGCCGGAGGCCGGCGCCAAGGTGCGCGTGCACTACACCGGCTGGCTGACCGACGGCACCAAGTTCGACAGCTCGGTGGACCGCAACGAGCCGTTTGAATTTGTGCTCGGACGCGGCCAGGTGATCAAGGGCTGGGACGAGGGCGTGGCCCGCATGCGCATCGGCGAGAAGATCCGCCTGACCATCCCGCCCGAGTTGGGCTACGGCGCGCGCGGTGCGGGCGGCGTCATCCCGCCCAACGCCACCCTGGTCTTTGAGGTCGAGCTGCTCGAAGTCAATTAGCGCTTTCGTTCACCCGCAGGAGAAGACCGACATGGCTACGTTGGAGTACGCTGCCCCGCGCGAATACGAAACCTATCGCCTGAGCGTGGCGCAGTACAAGCAGTTCCGCACCCAGGGCTACCTGGTGGTTAAGGGCCTGGTGCCGCCCGAAGATGTGCAGACCATGAACGACTTCATGGACGACATGGTCGCCGGGCGCGCGATGAGCGACGACCCGCTCGACCTGCGCGGCTTCGGTATCACGCCCACCGAGCGCCAAGATTGGGTGCGCGCGCACATGCTCCACCGCCTGTCGCCGCTGCAGGAGCAGTTCTTGCTGCACCCGCGCCTCCTCGATGGCCTGGCGGCGCTGATCGGGCCAGATGTGCTGGCGCTGCAATCGATGCTGTTCTTCAAGAAGCCGGGCGACCCCGGCCAGGGCTATCACCAGGACTCGTATTACATCCCCAGCTTCCCCGACACGCTGTGCGGCGCGTGGCTGGCGCTGACGCCCTCCACTGTGGAGAACGGCTGCGTGTGGTACGCCGCCGGCTCGCAGCACGAGCCGGTCTACCCGGACGCGCGCGGCATGGGCGCGTCCCTCTCGGCCAACCTGGGCGACCTGGGCACGATTGACAACGCCAGCGTGTGCGATGAGAGCGTGAACGGGCTGCGCCGGATCGTGCAGGGCTACGCCGGGCAGGCGGTGCCGGTGGAGGCCGAACCGGGCGATGTGGTGTACTTCGGCGGGCACGTCATCCACTGGTCGTACACCAACCAGAGCGACATCCCGCGCCGCGCCTTCGTCGGTCACTACTGCAACGCGCGCTCGTTCGTGCCGTGGAACCACGGTGAGCCGTGGGAGAGCGACGCCGCCAACTACCTGCACATTCTGGCGCGCGGCACCACGCACCTGGCCTATGCCCAGCCCAAGTTCGGCACGCCCTGCGCCGCCAATGCGCCGCGCCCGGCGGTGGATGCCAACGCGCCGGCCAGTTCGATGATGGGCATGGACGACGGCATGATGGGCGACATGCCCCACGCCGACGGCCCCGACCCCGACTAGCGCGCGCATGGCCGCGCTGCCGCCCGCCGTCGCCAAGCTGCTGAAGCCTTACAGCCCGGCCGTGCGGGCGCTGGCGGCTGAGGCGCGCGCGCTGGTGCTGGCGACGCTGCCCGCCGCGCAGGAGCAGGTCGACCCGGCTGATCATCTGCTGGCCTATGGCGACGGGCTCAAGATGAAGGATGTGGTGTGCGTGATCATGCCGCTGACGGTCGGCGTGAATCTGCTGCTGGCGAACGGCACGGCGCTGCCCGCCATGTGCGCCTGAGCACCTCCGCCGACGTCAGCCACCCGGCGCTGCGGGCGCTCTTGCAAGCCGCCGCCGCGCTTCACGCCGCCAGCACTAAAGCTAAGTAGCAGCTGCGCAAATGAAAAAGACCCCTACGTTAGCTGGGATATTCATGCTACTGCTGGTAAGCTTGGCGGCGTGTGGCAGTCAGCCAACGCCAACAGTTACGGCAACACCAACCCCAACTGACACGCCTTCCCCCACATTTACTTTCACGCCTACCGCAACCGATACACCCGTTCCAACCAACACGCCGAAACCAGCCGATACGCCGACACCCACAATCGAGCCGACGCTGGCGCTAGAAGATGCCCGCCTAGTTGGGGAAGGCGGCTTTTCCTTTCGCCCGCCAACCGGTTATGACGTAGACATTCAAGGCGCTCAGGTTGGAGTATTTGATAAGGCTGGAACCATCATTATTTCTATTTATGGGGCCACCTCGAACCCTCAAAACAAAACGCCAGAAGAAATCGCCGACGAATTTTTAGCAGGCGTTTTCAAAAAGGGCGAGGGTGAATATCAGAAGGGGATTTCTTATCCCGTTACGGTTGATGGCGTTGAGGGGTTGGCCTATGACTTGACGGGGACGCTGTTTGGTTCGCCGGTGCGAGGTCAAGCCATCATCATCATGCCCAATGATCAGCAATACCTGTTTGGGTTGGGCGTCGCCAATACCGGTCAAGACAAAAACCGCTGGGAAAACGAAGGCGACAAGACATTCACTGCCTTGATGGATTCGATAACATTCTCCACCTCATCGCGTGGTGCTACGGGCGACTGTGTCATTGCCACTGACAGTACTTACGGTTACACCATGGAAAACCCGATAAAAGTTGGGGGCGATGCTTTTGATGGCCCGCCCCGCGAAAGAGCCTACCTGGATAATTTGCTTGGGCCGAACGGCGAGCAAATTACCTATGTGCGCACTGGCTCAACGCCCTTTGAAGAAACAATCCTTGATGTTTTTGAGATCAGTGGCTTGGGCCAAACAATCACACTTTACATTGATGAGTATGCCTACACTGAGCCCCAAGCACCGAGTGGATTGACCTGTGTAGTGGCCTTCCCGCTGTCAAGGCCGTAGGAGCGGGTCCGCCGCCGCGCACCACGCCGCTCGCGCCAAGTAACCAAACAAAAACGCGCCCGTCATTGACACTTGGTGTCACTGACGGGCGCGTTTTGATTCTACTGCTTACAGCCGGCTGTCGACTGCCTACTTTCTCCGCCGGCGCACGCGCCACCCCGTCCCGCCGCGCTGCGCCGTCTCGACGATCGTGCCGGCGATTTGCCGCGAGCCTTCACAGGTTCTCTGGGCCAACTCGGGGTTGCGCATGGCGTCTAAGCGGCGGGGATCTTCGGCGAAGCGCCGCACCAGCCGCACCGCGTCGGCCGAGGTGGGGGCTGCCAGCGCCACGCCGGCCCGCGCAAAGTAGGCGGCGTTGCCGCTTTCTTGGCCCGGTAGGTGGGCGGTGATGATGCTGGGCAGTTGGCAGGCCACCGCCTCGAACATGGTGCTCGGCCCGGCCTTGGTCAGAAGCACATCGGCCGAACGCATCAGGTCGGGGATGTGGTCGGTGTAGCCCAGCACGCGCACGCGGGCAGGGCCGCTGTGGCCCACCGCCAGCGGCTCTAGCTTCTGCTGGATGCCGGCATTCTTGCCGCAGATCACGGTCAGGTCGAGGCGCAGGCCGCTGGCCACGAGCTGGCGCACATCTTCCACCAACCGGCCTGAGCCGCTGCTGCCGCCCATGGCCAGCACACGCAGCCCGCCCTCCACGCGGTGGCCGTTGGCCTCGCCCGCGCGGCAAAACAGTTGGCTGCGGATCGGGAAGCCCAGCAGCCGCAGCCGGTCGGCCGGCAGGCCGTAACGGCGGCAGGCCTCATAGGCCGGCTCGGTCGGCACGACCACCACGGCCGCCTGCGGGGCCAGCCAGCCGCGATGAATGTTGACCAAATCGCTGATGACGGTGACGACGGGCGGCGCGGCGCGGCCGCCGGCGCTGGCCATCTGCGGCAGCATCTTGAGCTGACCCAGGTCGGCGATGACGTTCACGATCACATCGGGCGGGTCGCCTTCGACCAGGCGGCGCAGGGCGGCCCGGCGTGTGAAGCGCGCGCCCACCTGCCGCAGCAGCCACATGACCGGGCGCTGGTGGGTCAGGTGATAGGTGGTGCCCCACAGCCACGGCACGCGCGCCACCAGCCGGTCGTAGGCGTTGGTGGTGCCGGCAAAGCGCTGGTTGAGGTAGGCGGCGCTGTAGATGTCCACAATTTGGACCTCAGCCTCGGGATGATACGTCGTCAACGCCCAGGCCAAGGCCTGAGCAATGCGCGCGTGTCCGCCCATGCTGCCCGTCCAGATATGGATCTTCATAAGCCGAGACCCTATTATAGCTTCGCAACGGATTTTGTAACGACGGTAGCGGATAGGCTAGGTACTAAGGCGCACCTGCGGAGGCGGGCGGCAAGTTGGCAAGCGGAGTCGCGCCACGCTCGGCCGACGGCGACCTCCATCCGCCGTCGCCGCCGCCGCCGCCGCCCGCGCCCGTGGTATAACTACCTGACCATGCGCAAGCGCTCGCTCTTTCACCGCACCCTGCCGCTGCTCGTGCCCGCCATCGCGGCTGGTGCTTACTTCGGCTGGGTGCGGCCGTGGATGCTGCGCTGGGGCGCGACCGCGGCCGAGGGGCGCGCGGCCTTGCCCGGTGACGACCTGGTGCCCCGCCCGCGCGCGCACTTCACCCGCGCCATTACGCTGGCCGCCACGCCAGCGCAGGTGTGGCCGTGGCTGGTGCAGATCGGCTGCCACCGCGCCGGCTGGTATAGCTATGATGAGTTCGACAACAGCGGCCAGCCCAGCGCCGACCACATCCTGCCTGAGTTGCAAGACCTGGCGGTGGGCGAGGAGATTTGGGCCGCGCCCGACGGCACGCTGACCTTCGCCGTCAGTGGGCTAG
The DNA here is from genome assembly GCA_038252885.1 of Anaerolineales bacterium. Lineage (GTDB taxonomy): Bacteria > Chloroflexota > Anaerolineae > Anaerolineales > UBA6663 > JADZEK01. The sequence continues at coordinate 5,136 of JBBRZY010000150.1, forward strand.
AGCCGGGCCGGGCGCTGGTGTTGCACGGCCCGCTGGAGCAGGGGTTGGCCTTCTACCCCGATGCACCGGCCGAGGTGGCCGCCCTGGCCGGCGACGGCGTGCGCGCCAGTTGGGCCTTTGTGCTCCAGCCGCTCGCCGGAATGCCCGCCCGCACGCGCCTGATCGTCCGCTTCCGGGCCGATTACCCGCCGCGCCTGCTCAGCAGCCTGGCGGGGGCTGTGCTCGAGCCGGTCAGCTTCCTGCTGGAGCGCAAGACGCTGCTCGGCATCAAGGCCCGCGTCGAAGCTGTCGCCTAAATGGGGTGCGGTTAGAGAGCGGGGGCGAGTGGCGGGGGACTCGGGGGACTCAAGTGATGCTGGGCTAGGGACGCGGGGGCGGCCAACTGTCACCACCTAGCCAATTGGCGCTGGCTGGCGCTAAACCAACCTAGCCTCCGTCCTGGCTCTGGCTCTGGCCTGCTTCCGTTACGGCTGTTACGCGAAGCGATCTGTTGCCACCGGGACTATAATGTTCGGGTACGTGCACGCAGCCGCGTTCGGGAACACCAGCGACTCGCCCACCCATGCTTCGCCATCTGCTTCGGCGCTTAGGTGTCCTACCCATCGTCCTCTTTCTCACCGTGGCCTCGGTGCTGATTTCGATCATCATCGCCACGCTGACGTCCTATGCCTTTGGGGGCGGGCCGGGCGTGATCGGCCTCACCATTTCCATCCTGACCCCGGCCATCATCGCGCCGCTCTTCAGCTACCAGATGCTGAGCCTGGTTGACCGCTTGCAGCGCACCGAAGAGCGCCTGCACATGCTGACCATCACCGACGACCTGACCCAGGCCCACAACCGGCGCTACTTTCTCGACCTGGCTGAATTTGAACTGGCTCGCGCCCGCCGCTACGGCGAGCGCTTCTCGCTGGTCATGTTCGACCTCGACCGCTTCAAAGAGATCAACGACACCTACGGCCACCTGGCCGGCGATGAGGTGCTGCGCCGCGTTAGCACCCTCAGCCGTGCCAGCCTGCGGGCCAGCGACCTGTTCGCGCGCTACGGCGGTGATGAGTTCACCATCCTGCTGCCGGCCACGCAGTTGACGCAAGCCCAGGAGGTGATCAGCCGGCTGCAGCATCGGCTGGCCGACCACCAGATCACCTACCAGGGCCGCAGCTTCAGCAGTTCCCTTAGCGCCGGCATCGTGCTGTTCGACCCGCAGGTAGACGCGGCCATCACGCTCGACGCGCTGCTCCAGCGCGCTGACGAGGCGCTGTACGCTGCCAAGCAGAAGGGTGGCAACGCCATCGCCGCTTCGCCTAAGCCAGCCGCCCCGGCCCCACCCGCGCCGACGTAGCCTTCATCGCAGATTGCCACGCCCCGCCGTTGGTCAGACAACGAGCAGTCCTTAAACAGCGAGCGCGCCCGTTGCCGAGCGCGCTCGTTTTCAGCTAGTGTAAAACTTTGGCTTGACGGCTTAGCGCATTGCCAGGCGCAGGCGGCGCACCACAATCATGACCGCGATCAGCGCGAGGCCCAGGATAATCAGGCCGGGCACGCCGACGTCATCGGCAAAGCCGGTGTCGGGCAGTTCGGTGGGGCCGGGCGTCAGCGACGGGCCGGGCACGAGCGTGCCGGGTGTGCCGGTCGTCGTCACTTCCACGACCTGCCCCACCGGGCTGGGGGTGCGGCTGGCCACGCGGGTCGGCGTCGCGCCGGTCGGGCTGGGGCCGTCGGTCGGCGTGGCCGTCACGTCGCCGCCCACCACCACGAGCTCGGCTGTGGCGGTTTGATCCTCGGCGCTGAGCGTTTCGGTCGGCGGCGAGGTCTCGGTCGGTTCGGGCGTATCGGTGCTTGTCGGCGCAATCACCAGCGTGTTGGTCGGCTGGGGGGTGGCCGTATCGGGGACGGCCTCTTCGGTGGCCGTGGCGGCCTGCGCCACCTGCGTCTCTTGCGCGGCTGCAAAAGCATTCGTCATCTGCAGCGCCACTTCGGTGTTCTGGGCCACAATGCGCGTGTTCTCGGCGAACACCTGGGCCGCCTGCGTCTGCCGGGTTTGCGCGGCCTGCGGGCCAATGAAGACCGCATACAGCCCAATGCACAGCAGCCCGACGATAAAGATGCTGCCGAGCAGGACCGCCAGGATGATAAAGAGCCGGTTCGACGACTCTTCCGGCGGTGGACCTTCGACCTCAAGCGTTTCTTCTTCAGCCATCGCATGCCTCCTTAACCGGGCCACGCCCGGAACAATCTGTCTTTAGCGGGCGCGGGACGCGCCGGGCCGACTACTCTAACAACTCGATATTGGCAACGGGCACATCTGTCCCGCCGGCCGGGCCACCTTCTAACATCACCCGCGCCACCCGCACCCGCAGCCCGCTGGCCACCAGGACCGGGGTGTCGTTCACATCCAGCGCTGTGCCGACCTTGCCGGCGTCGCGCCCGCGCACCACGCGCACGCGCTTGCCGATGGCCAGCGCCTCGCCCTCCACGGGGGCCAGCGGCGGCGTGCTGGGGCTGGGCAGCGGCACAATCAACTCGGGCCGGTTGCCGGTGAAGCGGTCGCGCACCATGGCGTTCAGCCAGGCCTCGCGCCCGGCGTTGCTCTTGAGCAGGGCGTAGGCCGGGGCCGAGAAGCCGCGCTGGCCGAAGCCTTCCACCACCAGCACCGGAAACGGCAGCGCCTGCACCTGGGCCAGCAGGCCAGGGGCCAGCCCGCCCAAAATCAGGCCGCGCGGGTGCACTTCGGCCACCTGCTTCAGCACCGCCGGGTCGGCCAGGTGGCCGCAGGCCAGCAGTGCGCCGCGCATGTCCATCTCCACCAGGGCGGTCGTCAGGGGGGCGGCCGGGCTTTCGCCCAACAGCCGCAGCGGGGCCGAGTCTTCGCGCCCGTTGCCCCACACGCCCTCCAGCAGGGCGCCGGTGGTTTCGATCACCACGCCTCTGGACTGCAAGATTGTGACCACTTGGCCCGGGATGCCGGCCCGCAGCTCAAACGGCTTGGAAATGGCGGCCACCAGCGCTTTGCCGCCCGCCGCCGCCACCAGCTTGCCGTCGGCGGGAGAGCGGGCCGTTAGCTTGCGCAGCCCCAGCGCCGTCTTGCGCACCGCAATCGGCTCGCCGATCTTCACCGCGTCGCCGTCTTGCTTGACCATGGTGCTGTCGGTCTTGTCGTCGGCCAGGCCCAGCTTGCGGGCCACATCGACCAAATGATGCCGGTCGGCCACAAAGGTGCGGGCGACCACATCGGCCGCTTCCACGCGTTGGCGCGGCTGCACGGTCACGTCGCCGGCCAGCGGCAGCAGCCGTTCGCGCCGCATCGTCGCCAGCAGAGTCACATGCGAAGTCGGGGGAATGTAAGGCATGGCTTAGCCGCCCCCCAGCTTGAGGATCCACTGCTTGACCATTTCTTGGCGCTGCTCGGGCGCGCGCGGGAAGGCAATCGGGCGGCCACGGGCGTCAATGATCACGCCCACCGCGCCGCCGGTGACGTTCAGCGTGCGCCCGCGCCCCAGGCCCTGGCCCACGTTGAAGCTGGAGCGCGGCCGGATGGTCAGCTTGGCGCTGCGGCCCAGGGGCAGCGGCAGCACTTCGAGCGTGCCGTAGGCCACCTCGACCTCGCGCTCGGGGCCGCCGTCTTCGGCCAGCTTCACGTGGCAGGCGACTTCGCCCGCGCGCCCGCGCCCCACCAGCGACACGGCCAGGCCCAAGTCGCTGAAGGCCAGCGAGTCGTGTATCTGCGCCGTAGCAATCGGGTTGACGTAGCTGACCGCGCCTAGCGCCGCCGCTAAATGCTGGCTGTCGGCCACCAGG
>JBBRZY010000151.1:0-8921 GCA_038252885.1 Anaerolineales bacterium
GCGGAGGCGCTGAGGGCGGAGTTTCCGCAGCAGGCCGGGCGTATTCGGCTGTTGAGCACGATGGTGGGCGCGAGCTACGATGTGGCCGACCCATATGGTGGGCCGAAGCGCGGTTATGAGGCGATGGTGCGCGAGCTGCGCGATTTGATCGAGCAGGGCGGGGCGGAGATGGTAGCGCTGGCAATGGAGGGCGCGGCGCGCTAACGGATGTAACGGATATTCCGTGAAGTAGTTGAGGGGTGCAAAAAACGGCCAGGCTGGGTTAGCCTGGCTGTTGGTTTTAAGATGGACGGTGCGGGGGTGCGGCTACCAGCCGTCGATGTACTTGGCCCAATCGGCGTTGTCGGCGAGGTGGCGGCCGAAGAGGTAGCTGGCGGTGGCGGCCGGCTCGGCGGGGTGGCGGCGCAGGTGCATGTTGGCTTCGCTGACGTCACGGCCGCCCTTATGGCGGTTGCACTGCTGGCAGGCGGCCACGAGGTTGTCCCAGCGGTGGCCGCCGCCGCGATGGCGCGGCTCGACGTGGTCGATGGTCAGGTGGGTGGCCTGGCGGCCGCAGTATTGGCAGGTGAAGTTGTCGCGGCGGAAGATTTCGCGCTTGGTGAGCTTGACGCGCGGACGGGGACGCCGCACCATGCTTTCGAGGCGGATGACCGAGGGGCTGGGAAAATTTTGCCGCGCCGTGTGGATAAGCCCGCGCCCATTGGCGACCATCTCGGCTTTGCCGGTCAGGATCAGACCAATCGCGCGGCGGGTATCGCAGACATTGAGCGGCTCAAAATTCGCATTTAGCACTAATACCGGTTCATTCATGCGGTATTCACTCAATGCGGTGAATTCTAGCACTGAACGGGAGATTGAGAAAGAGAAGTTGGTGAGAGCGGGCCAAGCTAGAAGCCGGAGGTCAGAAAACCTTTGGCCACGAATTACACGAATTTCACGAAGGGATTATGGGAGCTACGAGGGTGCGCCAGAGTCGGATGGAGAGCACGGCGGTAAGTGGGGGTGGTAAGTCGGAGGTTGGACGCTGCGGGCAGCGACGAAGCTGGCCCGATGGTGTTTAAGAAGCGGATTGGCGGCGGGCAAGCTCGCGGTATTTTTGCAGTTCGAAGTAGGCCATGAGCAGGCTGAGGCGCAGGCCGTGCAGGCCGGCCCGCCAGCCTTGCAGGGTGACGTAGCGCCAATAGAACTGGCGCAGGGGCTGGAGCAGGTAGTTGTGCGGGCGGGCGCGGCGGCCCTCGGCGAAGAGTTGGCCGGCGTCGTGGCGGGCGTAGTCGCGCTGCTTGGCGATGAACTCGGGCACGGTTTCGTAGTTGAGGTGGGTGAGGGGCGAGTGCAGGCGGCCGGGCGGCAGCGGGCTGTCGATGAGGGCCAGCTCGTGCACGGGGCGCGTGGGGTCGTAGCGGGTGAGGGCGCGGCGCAGCAGGCGCAGTTGGTAGTCGGGATACCAGCCGGCGTGGAGGGTGAGCTTGCCGAAGATGTAGTTGTGGCGCGGCAGCCACCAGGCGGGGATCGGTTGGGTGACCACGGCTTGGATCTCGGCGGCCAGGGCGGGGGAGACGCGTTCGTCGGCGTCGATGAACAGCACCCAGTCGCTGGCGACGGCGGCGAGGGCGGCCTGGCGCTGGGCGGCGTAGTTGTCGAAGACGCGCTGGATGACCTGAGCGCCGGCGGCCTGGGCCACGGCTAACGTGCCGTCGGTGCTGAAGGAGTCGAACACGAGCACGGCCGGGGCCCAGGCGAGCGAGGCCAGGCAGGCGGGCAGGTGGCGCTCTTCGTTGCGGGTGAGCACGATGGCCGTCAGCAGCGGGGGCAGGATAGCCACTGGGGTCTAGACCCAATCTGGTTTGGATATGGCACGACGACCAGCGGGGAGCGGTATCGGGCGCACGAAGGGGGACTCGGGGGACTCAGAACCTGATTAGGTTCAGGCCGGCGGGCGGCGGCGCTGCCAGACCTGGATGATGTCGGTCAGGGCCAGGTTGAGCTCGGCGCGCTCGTCGGCGTTCATTTGGCCGCGCTGGTTGGCGCGGTAGTTGGCGCGGATGCGGCGGCGCATGGCGGTCTGCACCAGGCTGCTGAGAACGGTGTTGAGGGCGGCGCTGTGGTAGCGGTGATAGAGGCGGCGGCGGCTGGTCCACAGTTTGCGGAGCGAGTCTAGCTTGATCTGCGCGGTGCTCTGGCCGCCGTAGTGCACGACTTCGGCGGCGGGCACGATCCAGCGCTCCCAGCCGCCGCGCGCCAGACGCCACTGCCAATCAATTTCTTCGCAGTACATGTGAAACGTCTCGTCGAATAGGCCGCACTCGACGGCGGCGGTGGCGCGCACCACGAAGGCCGCGCCAAGGGTGTGGTCCACCTGAAAGGGCTGGCCGGCGGCGTAGCGGGCCGGGGCGTAGCGGCCGTTGAGGGGCGAATCGAGCAGGCGCGCGAGGCGGCCGGTGGGCGGGTAGAGGTCGAACAGCGCCTGGGTGAGGCCGGGGAAGCGAAAGCCGGTGTGCTGCAAGCGGCCGTCGGGGTAAACGAGCTTAGGGGCGACGACGCCGGCGCGCTCGTGCTGGCGCAGGAAGCTGACGAGGTGGCGCAGCGCGCCGGAGCGCACGACGGTATCGGGGTTGAGCACCAGCAGCGCGAAGGGCTTGACCTGCGTTTGCAGGGCCTGGAGGCCGAGGTTGTTGCCCGCGCCCATGCCGCGATTGTCGGCTTCGATGAGGAGCGTGCGCGGGAACTGGGCGCGCAGCATGGCGGCCGAGCCGTCGGTGGAGCCGTTGTCGACGACGCAGACGACGGCGGAAAGCTCGCCGCTGGCCTGGGCCAGGTCGAGGTAGACCGAGTCTAGGCAGGCGGCCAATAGGTCGCGCACGTTCCAGTTGACGATGACGATGCCGAGATCCATGTGGTGTGTCCCCGGCGGGTGCGGCGCGCTTAGGGCGCGAGGATGGTGACGAGCTCTTGGCCGATGCGGTTGTTGACCACGGCCACGTTTTCGTGGATCAGCCCGGCCCAGAAATACTGCGGGTTGAGGCTGGGCACCACGTCGTCGAGCGCTATGCCGCCGGTGACGACGGCGGTTTGGCCGGGCATCAGGTAATACTGCGGGCGGCCGTTAGAGTCAGGGATGAGGGTGAGCGTGTCGGGCGTGCCCAGTGCCCAGCGCCAGGGGTAGTCGCTCTTGCAGGTCTGGCACATGATCCCAATGCGCCACGCGCCGGCCTCTTCATAAGCGCCGAGGGCGTTGGCGTTGGCGCTCATCGAGTCGTATGTGTAGCCCGGCTCCGGGCCGGTGGTGCGCAGCGGGGCGCTGCCGTAGTTCTCAACCACCAACGTAAACGATAGCACATCCCCGACGATGACGCTGGACGACGACCAGCGCACATCGCCCAGGACGATTTCGGCGCGGGGCAGGCCGCCGTGGGCGATGGCGAGCTGGGTCTGCACGCGCACGCGCTGGCCGAGTTGGTCTTCGGTTTCGGCCACGACGGTGTAAGCGCCGTCGGTGGGCGGGGTGAGACCCTGGTCGATGCCGGCGTCGTACTCGAAGCTATGCAGGCCGGCCTCGCCCGGTTGGCGGTTGCCGGGCTGCTCCTCGATGGGAAGCTGGGTGCCGTCGGGGGCGATGAGATAGACGCGCAGGCCGGCGGCGGGAATATCTTTGGTGAGCGCCAGGGTGATGGTGGCGCGGTCGTCAATGCCGTCCTGGTTGGGGCTGAACTCGATGGGGCTGACGCCGAAGTTGATGACCAGGGGCAGGGCGGCGTCGGCGGCGGCGATGGTCAGCGGGCCGGAGAGGGTGTTAATGCTGCCGGCGGCGTCGGTGGCCGAGACAAACCAGGTGTACGCGCCGTTGGGCAGCACGCGGCGCTGCACTTGGCCGGTGAACGCGGCGAAATCATCGCTCGGCAACTGGAAGGCATCCACGACCCCGCTGAACTCGATGCTGTAGTCGCCGGCGTCGCGGGTCTTGTCTTGCCGGAAGTAGAAGCGTTGGCCGGCGGCGTCTTCAAAGTAGATGGAAAGCGTGGCCGGGCGACGCAGGGTGTAGGTGATGTGGGTCAGGTCGTCGTTGCCGTCGGCGTTGGGCGTGAGGGCCGGGTCGGCGAGGGCGGCGGTGACCAGCGGCGGGCCGCCGGGACGCAGCAGCGGCCAGGCGACGGCCAACAACGCGGCCACGAGCACGACCGCGATGACGATGGAGAGGAGGCGAGAGCGATTGATCAAGAGGCGGAACCTAGGGCGGGACTCTACCAGAAAGGAATGATTCCTTCAATGCGGGCGGCGGGAAAAAGGTTGTCAGTCGGCGGGAAGCAGCCGGCACGCGGGCCGGAGGCGGGCGAGACCCGGAGAGTATGCCAAAGGGGGTGCATCGCGGCACTCGCAAGCTCGCAACACCAAGCCCGTAGCCCGGTGGGGCATCACTCAAACAATGATCGTTTGGGCAGGTGTGACTAACGCGGGCTGGGAGCGATATGATTATTCACGGTGGTTTGCATACTACTACCCGAGTTCCCTGGGGCCCTGCGGTCCCCCGAGTCCTCCAATAAGTGTGTGTCCGAAGGGGTAGGTTTTCCTTTCACATGGGCTTGTGCTACCATTACTAAATGCTGTCATACGACGAAGCCCTGGATTACCTCTACAGCTTCATTGACTATGGATTGGTGCGGGCCGAGAAGTATTCGCCCGAAGTCTTTAGCCTGACGCGCATGGTGGCGTTCATGCACGCCCTGGGCGACCCGCAGGACCGGTATCCGGTGATCCATGTGGCGGGCACCAAGGGCAAAGGCTCGGTGGCGGCGTTGTGCACCAGCGCACTGCGGGCGGGGGGCTACCGCACCGGCTTTTACACCTCGCCGCACCTGAATGACTTTCGCGAACGGGCGCAGGTGAACGGTGAGTACATCCCGCGCGAAGACCTGGCCGAGATTGTGAGCGAGATGCAGCCGCTGGTGGCGCAGCACCCGGGAGTGACGACGTTCGAGCTCTCGACCGCGCTGGCGTTTGTCCATTTTGCACGGCAGCGGGTGGAGGCGGCGGTGATCGAGGTGGGGTTGGGCGGGCGGCTGGATGCGACGAATGTGGTGCACCCGGTCGTGGCGGTCATCTCGTCCTTGAGTTACGACCACACTTACTTGCTGGGTAACACCCTGGGCGAGATCGCCACCGAAAAGGGCGGCATTATTAAGCCGGGCGTGCCAGTGGTGACGGCGGCGCAGGACCCCGAGGCGCTGGCGGCGTTGGAGCGGATTGCGACCGAGCGCGGGGCGCCCTTGGAGTGGGTGGGGCGCGACTGGCATTACCGGGCCGTGGCGCACTCGCTGGACGGCCAGAGCTTTGAGGTGTGGTCGGAGGCGGAGCAGCGCCAGCTAAATGCGCTGCACGCGCAAGGGCACGCGCTGAGCGATTGGCGGCCGAACCTGTTTGAGACCCCGCTGTTGGGCCAGCACCAAGTGGAGAACGCAACACTGGCCTACGCCGCGCTGAACACCGCGCGCCGCCAGGGCCTGCCGCTGTCGGATGACGCCATCCGCGCCGGATTTCGGCAGGTGAATTGGCCGGGCCGGTTTGAAATCTTGGCGCGCGCGCCGTATGTGGTGGTGGACGGCGCGCACAACCGCGACTCGGCTAAGCGGCTGGCGGCGACGGTGCAGGAGTATTTCCCTGGCCGGCGGGTGGGCCTGATCTTTGGGGCGTCGTCGGACAAGGACGTGGCCGGGATGCTGGCCGAACTGCTGGCCCCGGAGGTGGGGATCGCGCAAGTGATCATGGCGCAAGCGGTGCACCCGCGCGCGTTGGAGCCGGAGGCGCTGGCCGACCTGGCGGCGCCCTATGGGGTGGCCGTGGCGGCGGGCAACAGCGTGGCGGCCGCGCTGGCCGACGCGCTGGCGTGGGCCGGGCCGGACGATGTGATCCTGGCGACCGGCAGCCTGTTTATTGTGGCCGAAGCGACCGCCGCCCAGCGCGAATGGGGCGAGCGCCGTGTGAGTCAGCCGTCAACGGCCCAGCCGGGCGGCTCAGAAAGAGTGTCATCTTGAGCGCTGCTTTTGAAAAAGAATACCGCGAGTGGCTGGTCCGGTCGGAGTTTGCCGAGGCCATGAGCCGCCGCGCGGAAGAGTTATACGACATCAGCGAGGCCGAGCCAGACGACGACGGGTTGATTGAGCTGGCCCTGCTGCCGCTGCGCGACATGGTGATGTTTCCGCACATGGTCACGCCGCTGTTTGTGGGGCGTGAGAAGAGCCTGGCGGCCATCAACGCGGCGCAGGCAGCCCCGCTGCGCCAGACACTGCTGGCAGTGACGCAGACTAACCCGGAAGTTGAAGACCCCGGCCCGGACGACTGGTACACCGTGGGCGTGGAGTTGGCGGTGGGCCGGATGCTGCGGATGCCCGACAACTCGACCTCGGTGCTGGCGCAAGGCCGGCGGCGGGTGCAGATTGTGGCCGTCACCAAGTCTGAGCCGTACTACGTGGCGAAGGCGCGCATCATCGAGGAGCCGACCCTCAAGCCGCGCGAGACCGAGGCGCTGATGCGGGCGGTGCTGGCGCTGTTTGAGAAGTGCATTCAGCTCAACCGCTCGCTGCCCGAAGAAGCCTACGTCTTCGCCATGAACATCGAGGAGCCGGGCTGGCTGGCCGACCTGGTGGCCTCAACCATTAATCTGGAGATCGCCGAGCGGCAGAGCATTCTGGAGATGTTTGACCCGACGGCCCGCTTGCAGCGCGTGAGCATTCTGCTGGGGCGCGAACTCGATGTGCTGGAGCTGGAGGATCACATCCACTCGCAGGTGCAGAGCGAGGTGGATCGCGGCCAGCGCGAGATGTACCTGCGCGAACAGCTCAAGGCGATCCAGACTGAGCTGGGCGAGACGGATCTGTGGAGCACCGAGCTGGCCGAACTGCGCGAGAAGATCACCACCACGGCCCTGCCGGAAGAGGTGGAGCAGAAGGCGCTGAAGGAGCTGGAACGGCTGGGGCAGATGCCGCCGATGGCCCCGGAAGTGGGCATTATCCGCACCTATCTGGACTGGCTGCTCGACCTGCCGTGGAGCGCCACCACGATTGACAACCTGGACCTGAAGCACGCGGCGCTGGTGCTGGAGCGTGAGCACTTCGGGCTGCCCAAGGCCAAGGAACGCATCCTCGAATACATTGCCGTGCGGCAATTGACGACCGAGGCCACGCGCGCGCCGATCTTGTGCTTTGTGGGGCCGCCCGGCACAGGCAAGACCTCGCTGGGTAAATCGATCGCGGAGGCGCTGGGGCGCAAGTTTGCGCGGCTGAGCCTGGGCGGCGTGCGCGACGAAGCCGACATCCGCGGCCACCGCCGGACGTACATCGGCGCGCTGCCGGGCCGGCTGCTGCAAACCATGCGGCGGGCCGGCACACTCAACCCACTACTGATGCTGGACGAGATTGACAAGCTGGGCCAGGACTTTCGCGGCGACCCGGCGGCGGCGCTGTTGGAAGTGCTCGACCCGGAGCAGAACAAAGCGTTTGTCGATCACTACCTGGATGTGGACTACGACCTGAGCCAGGTGATGTTCATCACCACGGCCAACGTGCTGACGACGGTGCCGCCCGCGCTGCAAGACCGACTGGAGATCATCGAGTTTCCCGGCTATGTGGAAGAAGAGAAGCTCGACATCGCCAAGAAGTTCCTGATCCCGCGCCAGTTGATTGAGAACGGGCTAAAGGGCGCGGCGCTGAGCCTGACGGATGAGGCGGTGCGGCGCATGGTGCGCAGCTATACGTACGAGGCCGGGGTGCGCAACCTGGAACGCGAGATCGCCAATGTGCTGCGCAAGGTGGCGCGGCGCAAGGCGGAAGGCAAGCGCATCCCCACGCGCGTGACGGCCGAGGCGCTGTTTAAGTACCTGGGGCCGGAGCAGTACTCGCCGCTGGAGGCGGAACTGGAAGATGAGGTGGGCGTGGTGACGGCGGTGGCCTGGACCGAGGCCGGCGGCGACACGATGCCGATTGAAGTCTCACTGGTGCCGGGCAAGGGCGGGCTGCAAATCACCGGGCAGGTGGGCGAGGTGATGCAGGAGTCGGCCCAGGCGGCGATGAGCTATCTGAAGAGCCGGGCCAAGGCGCTGGGCGTGGACTATGACCGGTTCGACAAGACGGACACGCACATCCACATTCCGGAGGGGGCGATCCCGAAGGACGGGCCGAGCGCCGGCATTAGCCTGGCGACGGCGCTGATCTCGGCCTTCACCAACCGCAAGGTGCACAAGGATGTGTGCATGACGGGCGAGATCACGCTGCGCGGGCGGGTGCTGCCGGTGGGCGGGGTGAAGGAAAAGGTGCTGGCGGCGCACCGCGCGGGGCTCAAGAAGATCATCCTGCCGCGCAAGAACGACAAAGACCTGGTGGATGTGCCCAAGAGCGCCAAGCGCGACCTGACGTTTGTGTTTGTGGAGCACATGGACGCGGTGCTGGCGGAGGCGCTCTTCCCGCCGACGAAGGACACGCCCAAGTCGAAGGCCAAGCCGGCTGCCAAGTCTAAGGCGCGGCCGGCCCGCACGCGCACGGGGCGTTACGCGAATTAGCAGGCAGGCCCGCCGGCCGACCCAGGACCGGCGGGCCTTTGGTTAGTTGGGGTTACTTGCCGGGGGTGCCAGACCCCCAATGCAACCCGTGAATGACCAGGCCGTCCATCAACTGAAGCAGGCCGCACTAGACCTGGCCGCGCCGACCGACTTACAGGCGCTGGCGCAGGTGCTGGCCACGCGCGGCGCAGATATGCTGGCCGCGCCGTACACGGCCGTCTATGCGTTGGACCTGGCGGGGGGCGGACGCGTGGAACGGCTGGCGGAGGGCGGCGCGCGGGCGGGCGCGACTGAACTGCAGCAGGTGGGCGAGGCGGCGGCAGTGGCGCTGGCGAACGGGCACGGCGCCAAGGGCCATGCCCCGCCGGCCGAGCCC
>JBBRZY010000152.1:0-8913 GCA_038252885.1 Anaerolineales bacterium
CCTTCCTGGTTACGGTGCAGGGTGGGGCGACTGGCCTGAGCATCCCCTTCACGCTGACGGTGTGGGCCGATGGCGTGTCGTCGGTCGTGACCTTCACAGCGACGACCGCCAAATCGGTGGTGAATGTAGGCGGCCCTATCGCCGTGGATACGCTTTGGACGAGCGACAAGATTTATAACGTCACCACCCATGTGAGCGTTAGTGCGGGCGTGACCCTGACCATTCAGCCTGGCACTGTCGTTGAGTTCGCCTCTCAAAAGAGCATGATCATCTTTGGAACGCTGATCGCCGATGGCACACCCACGGACCCTATCCGCTTTACCTCTAACGCCGTCAACCCAGCGCCCGCCGACTGGGGTACAACGGGCACTGCCACGAGCGGCGGGATCATATTCTTGCCGCCCGCCACGCCCGCCGTGTACGCAGGTGACGGCACTTATCTCTCGGGCTCGATCATTCGTTATGCGATCATGGAGTACGGCCGGTCCATCTTGCTTAACGCGGCGCCGTTCATTGATCACAACTTGATCTGGAAGAATGGCCCGGCGCACGCCACGCTCTGGGTGACAACGAGTAGTGATATGGCCGTGCCGCGCATTAGTCACAACCAAATCATCGGGAACGACTCCACGACCCTGTTGGTGGAAAAGCGGCCGGTGGTGCTCGTTCAGAATCTGTTTGCCGGAAATACGTATGCCATGGCATTTGATGGGGGCGGGCTCGCGACCGCCACATTCATATCCAATACCATCGTCAACAATGGTGGAAATGACTTGGCTGAATACGACGCTGCCGTGGCGGTGCGCGGTGCCCACGCCTCCAGCCTGACGTTTAGCGGCAACAACCTGCGCGGCAACACCAATCTCTACGATTTGGCGCTTTATGATGGCGATAGCGCGCTTGATGTCACCAACAACTACTGGGGTACGACCATTCAAGCTAACATTCAGGCGCACCTCTCGGACATCCCGTTGGCCCCATCGATCAACTTCGTGCCCTTCCTGACCGAGCCCAACCCAGACGCGCCGGCGTTCCTGTACCAACTGGCGCTCAGCCCCGCCAGCCCGGTGGGCATTCAACAGGTGACGTTCGTGCTGACCTTCAGCGCGCCGATGGACCAAAGCCTCGACCCGGTGGTCACCTTCGGCACGGCGGCACCCTATGCCGATGTGGCCGTGCTCGATAACGCGCAGTGGCTCAGCGCCACGACCTGGCAAGCGACCTACGACTTCACCTCCCTCATCGCGCGCGACACCTACACCTTGAGCGTCAGCGGCGCGCGCGGGCTGGATGGCCTGACCATCCCGACCGACACGCGCTTCAGTTTTGACGTGGACTATGCCGGCGAAATCACCGCCCAAACGCCGCCCGGCTTGTCGCAGGTCGCGGCGACCGGCAAGACCGGCGACGCGGCGTTCGTGCAGGCCTTTTGGCAGGGCCAGGCCGACGGCGGGTTGGTTGGGGCGGCCGCGCTGCAAAGCCCGAACTCAACCGTCATCGGCTACCGCTACGCCATCGGTTCCGCCGCCGGCGCGACCGACATCGTGAACTGGACAAACACCCCCAGCGCCGGGGTCACGCGCAACATCCCCGGCCTGATCGCCGGGCACACCTACTGGCTCAGCGTCCAGGCGCAAAACACTGGCGGCCTGTGGAGTGCGCCAGCCCTGGCGTCGTTTATCGCCGGCCAACAGACGCTCTGGCGCGCCTATTTGCCCGCAACTTTCCGGCCTTAGCGGCCACCCGCCTACACCCCCTTCAGCCCGCGTCCTACACCCCAACCAGCGGCCCGCCGATTGTCTCGGCGGGCCGCTGTGGGTATCCTAAGGACAGGTTCGCCGCAGCCGGGTGGTTGTGGTTCGGGTCACGCGTCGAAAGAGGTAATGGGATGGTCGGTAACGCGCCTGGCACACCGTTGGAGGCAAGCACAATTTATCTGCTGGCCGAGTGTCCGGTCTGCCGCACGCGCTACGCGGTGGCGCCCGACCCGGTGGCATTCAGGCAGTGGCAGTTCTTCCAGCGCGACGGGGATGAGCACCTCCTCACCCACATCTGCGCCGGCGGCCTGCTGTGTGTGCGCGGGCATGCGCTGGATATTACAGCGCGTCAGGCAGTGCTGACCCAAGCGGGTGCGTGGTTATATGTTGAGGTAAGAAACGCTCCACTGGTGCTGAACTAGCGCCCACTTGTGCAGCCGGCGGCGGGGTAGACCGCCGGAGAAGAAATAAGGCGCCCCGGTGCGCGAGAGGGTCTCGCTCCGGGGCGCCTCTATTTTTAAGTTGCGTTGAGCGGCTTTTAAGCGCCCAGCCTGGCGGCCTTCAAGCGCGCGTCGAGCGCCGAGAAGCGGTTGGGGCCGCGCTGCGTGTCGAGCGCCAGCTCCAGCGCGCGGCGCGAGCCAACCAGCACGCACAGCTTGCGCGCCCGCGTGACGGCCGTGTACAGCAACTGCCGGTAGAGCATGATGGCGTGCTCGGTCAGCAGCGGGATGACCACCGCCGGGTACTCGGACCCCTGCGACTTGTGGATGCTGATGGCGTAAGCGTGCACCAGGTCGTCGGTCTCCAGCCAGTCATACTTCACCAGCCGCCCGTCGCAGTCCAGCACGATCTCCGCGTTGCCCTCGTCAATGTCCACCACCAGGCCGATGTCGCCGTTCGACACCTCGCGTTCGTAGTCGTTGCGCGTGATCATCACCTTGTCGCCCAGCCGGAAGGTGCAGCGCGGCAGCAGGCGCTCGGCCTTGTGCGGCGCGGGCGGGTTCAGCACCGCTTGCAGGCGGGCGTTGAGCTTGTCGATGCCGGCCTGGCCCTTATACATCGGGGCCAGCACCTGCACATCGCGCAGCGGGTCGCTTAGCCCCAGCGTGCGCCCGAACTGCTCGGGGATGCGGTGGCAGGTGATGTCGACCACCAGGTCGGCCGCCTCGGCCGCGTTTTTGGCGGCGAACACGTAAAAGTCGCAGTCGCGCTGCGGCGTCAGCGGGGCTAGCCCCTGGTTCAGCCGGTGAGCGTTGGTCACGATCAGGCTCTGCTGCGCCTGCCGGAAGATGTGCGTCAGCCGCGTCACCGCCGCCAGGCCCGACACCAACACATCGTGCAGCACCGCGCCCGGTCCGACCGCCGGCAGTTGATCCACATCGCCCACCAGCACCAGGTGCGTGCCGGGCTTCAGCGCCCGCAGCAGTTGGCGCGCCAGCACCAAATCCATCATGCTGGCTTCATCCACCACCACCACTTCGGCCTCGATCATGTCATCCGAAAAGCTGTCGCCGGTGTATTTGAGCAGCCGGTGGATGGTCGTGGCCCGGTGGCCGGTGGCGTCGGCCAGGCGCTTGGCGGCCCGGCCGGTGGGCGAGACCAGCACGCAACGATAGTGATACAGCTCCAACAGCGCCACCAGCGAGCGCAAGCAAATGGTTTTGCCGGTGCCCGGCCCGCCGGTGATGACGCTTAGCGGGTTCTCCACCGCGCGCCTGATCGCCAGCCGCTGCTCGGCCGACAACTCGGTCTGCCCGGCCATCGACGCGGCCCAGTGAATCTGCGCCTCGGCCAGTGTGCGTTGCAGTGGCGCGATGGCCGACCGGCGGCTCTGGGCCAGTGCTTGCAGCGCGCCGGCCGTCTCAATCTCCACCCGGTACAGCGCGCTAGAGTAGACCGGCACATCTGGCAGGTCGAGCCCGGCCTCCACCACCAGCTGGTCGCCGCCGATGGCCAGCACCGCCAGCATGTCGGCCACGCGCCCGGCCGGCAGCTCGAGCAGTTGGGCGGCGGCCTCCACCAGCCGCGCTTGCGGCATGTAGGTGTTGCCCTGCTCGGCAAATTCGTCCAGCGTGTAGAGCAGACCGGCCGCCAACCGTTCGCCCGAGTCGCGCGGCAGCCCGGCCTCGGCCGCAATGTGGTCGGCGGTCTTGAAGCCCACGCCGCGCACCTCGGTTAGCCGGTAGGGGTGGGTCTGCACGATTTGCCCCGCCCCTGGCCCCAGCGCGCGGTAGATGTTCAGCGCCAGGGTGGGGGGCAGCCCCAGCCCTTGCAGGTAGGCCATCAACTCGCGGATGGCGGCGTGCTCGGCCCACACCAGTCGGATGCCGTCCACGCGGCTGGGGCCGACGCCGGGCACCTCGCGCAGCCGGTCGGGGTCGTGCTCGATGATCTCAAACGTGGCTTCGCCAAACGTCTGCACAATGGCGCTGGCCAGCGCCGGCCCGATGCCGCGCACCAGCCCCGACGACAAATAGGCCTGCATGCCCACCAGCGTCGTCGGCAGTTGCACCTTCCACTGGTCGGCGCGGAACTGCCGCCCGTGCAGCGGGTGCTCCATCCAATCGCCCAGCACCCACAACTGTTGGCCGACCTCCACGGTGGTGAAGTCGCCGACGACGGTGATGAGCTTGGGCAGGTTGTCGGTTTCAATGAAGCTGGCTTGCGTGGCGGAGGTGGTGGTTGGGGTAGTACTGGCCGCGTCGCCGGCGCCGGCGGTGGCCGCCAGGTTGGCCGTGCTTGGCTCGCCAGGGAGCGCGGGGGCGGCCCGCACGCGCAGGTATTGATCGGGTGCGAGGCGCAAAACGGTGTAGGTGGACTCCGCGTTGCGGAAGACCAGCCGGGTGACACTACCGATGATTTGTTCCATGCCAATGCCGCTCTCTAGGGGCGCGCAGGCGAAGCCGCGCCCTAACTCACGGTGACCGCCAACAGGCAGCGGGCGCGAGTGCCAGGTTTATGTTTAGGAGGGATGGAAAAACGAAGTGCGCGGGGCCGCGCCCGCCGCTTGACTGGCGCGGCCCCGTTGCAAACAGCCTAGCCCAGGTCGGGCGCGGCCGCTTCAAGTTCGTGGTCGTCGAAGGTCTCTTCCGCGCCGGGGCGATCCCAGGCGGTCGACCACTCGGCGGCGTCGTGGTACTGCTGCTGCAAATCTTGCAGCTTGTCGCGGCCGACGTAGATCTTGGTCAGATAGTCTTCCCCGATCACGCTCGGCAGCTCCAGCACCGGTGGCGTGATGATGCTCTCCTGGCCCTTCTGGCCGACCTTGACGTGCGGGCCAGGGGCCAGGCGCAGGTAGAAGGCGAAGCGCGGGAACTTGCTTTGGCCGTTGGCCGCCATGCCGCTCACGCCGCCTTTTTCGCGGGTGACGCGGTAGGCCGCCTCCTGCACCTTCTGCGAGAAGTCGCGCAGCAGGCGCTCGAACTCTTGCGAGGCCTTGCCCTTTAAGGTGACGACGATGGGCTGGTCGAAGCCGTGCACGCCGCACAGCGCCTGCACGTGGCCGCGCATGCCGCTGTCGGCCTGGTAGCCCGAGCGCGGGTAGTAGGTGGTGACGCCGTTGAAGGTGGCGAACCAGCGGAAGCGCGTGCGGATGACGGCCAGGCGCGGCTTCTGGGCCGCCAGCACCGCCTCCGACTTGCCGCTCGAGAAGGCGACCGTCGTGCACGTCCAGCCGGGGGCGGGGGCCACGCTGTCGTCCAGATACTTGTCGGGGATGATGATGCCGCCGGTGTGGGCGACGCCGCCGGCCGCGGCCATCTTAGGGTCGCCGTGCAGCCATTGCGCCACGGGGTAAGACGGCCCCGAGGCCTCAATGGTGGTCTGATCAACAATATCCAAATCGTCGAGGAAGTGGGTGGTCATCTTTGTCTCCAGGTCAACAGGTAACGAGTGAACAGGCGCGCAAGGTAGTTGGGGGGTAACCCACACACCAGGAGAAGTCGCGTATCGAAACGCATGTTCGTAGAACATTTATACTACAAATAATTAGGCGTGGCAAGAGGCAATTTTGGCGGTAAAAAACAGGGAAACATGGCGCTCTGGCGGGCTGAAGGGGAAAAACTTTGGCCACGAATTTCACTAATTGGGGCCAAGTGAGCTAAGACGGGCGGGCAGGGTCGCGAGGCTGGCTTGGCGGTATCGGGGCTGTCTGCCGAACGCATACGGCCTTGAGTCCCCCAAGTCCCCTAGTGCAGCATCCCCCGAGTCCCCACGGTAGAAATGGTAAACTGTCGTACGAGGGATTGATCCGATGAACCTACTAACTGCCGCCAAGCGCTACGGCCCGGCGCTGGTCGCGATGGGCGTGATCTTTGTTGCGTCGGCGCAGACCAAGGCCACGGTCCCCGACTTCGGGGCCAACGATTGGAATGTTAAGAAGCTCGGCCACCTGCTGATGTACGGCGCGCTGGCGGTGACGTACTTACACGCGCTGGCGCCCGGCCGCCGGCCCACCTGGCGACAGGCTGTGGCGGCGGTGGTGCTGGCCGGCCTGTACGGCGCGACCGATGAGTTTCATCAATTGTTCGTGGCCGGGCGCGGCGCCGGCCCGGTGGACGTGGGCATTGACACCGTCGGCGCGGCGTTGGGCGCGCTGCTCGGCGGCTGGTGGCTGCGCCGGCGCTACTCGAACTCTAGCTCGGCCAACTCGTCCTCGCGCCACTCGCTGATCGACAGCAACTGAATCTGCCCGAACACCAACTCCTGGCGCGCCTCGATCTTGCCCCGCTTCACCAGCTCTAGCACCGCCAAAAACGTCACCACGATCTCCATCCGCGTGCGCGCGTTCACCAGCATGTCTTGAAAGCTGGCCGAGCCGCCGCCGTTTTGCAGCGTGCGCGCAATCAGCCGAATCTGATCGCGGATCGTCACCTTGGGCGGCGCAACCACCGAGCCCACAGACGGCATCTCCGGGTTGAGCGCCAGCGCCCGCCGCACTGCTTCCAGCAGGTGCAGCGTCGTCAGCCCGCTCATATCCAGTTGGGCCTCCACCTTGGGCGGCGGGGCCAGCCGCAGGTAAGTCCGCAGCCCGGCCTCCTCGCGGCCGTGCAGCAGCAGCGCGATCTCTTTGTAGCGCTTATAGGCGATCAGTTGCCGCGCCAACTCGTCGGCCGGGTCTTCCTCGCCCGGCTCGCGCACCACCGGGCGCGGCAGCAGCGCCTCGCTCTTAATCAGAATCAGCCGCGCCGCGATCACCAGAAAGTCGGCAATGTCGCCCAGGTTCAGGCTTTCTAGCACCTTGAGGTAAGTCAAGAACTGGTCGGTCACCTGGGCCAGCGCCACCTTGGTGATATCGAGCTCGTCGCGCTCGATCAGTTGCAGCAGCAGGTCGAGCGGGCCGGCGTAGACCGGCAGTTGCACCGTGTAGTTGGGGTTAGCAGTCATGGATTGTCACTTGCTCACATAAGCCGCGTACAGGATCACGGCGACGAACACAATAAAGACGGTCAGCGCCACCGCCAGCCCGATCGACCACATTCGCTGCTGCGCGTCGCGCCGCTTACGGGCCTCGGCCACCTGCGCCAGCCGCCGCTGCTCAATGGCGGCGAAGTCGGCCGTACGGCGCTCGCCGTCGGCCAGTTGTTGCTTCTTTAGCTCGGCGTTGGCGCGCATCTGCTCGTTCAGGCGGTTGGCCGGGTTGGTGTCCCAGTGGTTGATCACATGCGCCACCGCGTCGAGCCCGCGCCCGCAGTGGCGGCAGCGCTCGGCCCCGGCCCAGTTCTGGGTGCTGCATGCCGGGCAACTCTTCACCAGGCTCTGGCGGCAGTCGGCGCACACCGCTGCGCCCGGCGCGTTCACGGCCTCACAGCGCGGGCAGACCACGCCCTCCACCTGGTTCGGCGTGCCGCAGTAGCGGCAGACCACCGCGCCCTCGGCCTGCAGCTCCAGCCCTGCGCCTTCGCAGTGGGTGCAGGTCATGTCCGCGAGTTTCATGGCGTCCCCCCGGCCGGCGGTCGCGGCTCCAGCAGCCGATACAAAAAGCCGTTCATCGTGATCTCGGTCAGCGGCTGGTAGTGCGCGCCCAGCGCCGCCAGCACCGGCGGCGGGTAGAACTGCGCCCGCAAGATCACCAGCCCAAAGCCCTGCCGCTCGATCAGCGCGATCTCGTTGGTTGGGTCGAACAGCCCGGCCTGATACATCACCAACTGCGGGAAGGGGTTGGTCACCACCGGCTTCCCGGCCCGGAACATAAAGCCGGCCTCCTCCGAAAACACCGGCCCGTCGGCCGCGCGCGCCAGCGCCACAATCTGGTCGCCCGCCGCAATGTCGGCCGCGGTGGGGTGGGGGCCAAGCTGCGTGTAGCCCTGCGAGTCATAATAGCCGCTCTCGCTCGCCACGCCCAGCAGCCGCGCCACCGGGGCGTAGATTGGGCCAATGGTTGGTAGGTGCAGCGTCAGCCGCGTCTGCGCCAGCAATAGCAGCGGCGTCAGCACCGCCAGCGCCCCGGCCGCCCGCCGCCCGTTGCCGCGCCATGCCGGCGCCTGGGCCCACACTTTGCTCAGCGCCAGCGCTGCCAGCGCGCAGGCCGCCGCCGTGGCCGTCACGAAATACGACTCGCCCGCGCCGAACTTGCCCGACAGCACCCCATTTACCAGCGCCGCGCCGAACCACACGCCGTAGATCGTCAGCCGGCCGGGGTAGGCCTCGTACAGCAGCCGCGCCAGGGCTACGACCACAATGATGAGGTGCAGCCCGATCCACTGCTTGTAAAAGCTAAGCGCCTGGTTGAGGTCGAAGGCGTTGATGTTCGCGCGAATGATGCTCACGGTCCACTGGCCGCCGGTCGCCAGGTCAATCAGCGCGTACAGCGCGCCCGCCGCCAGCCCCAGCCCCAGCCCTGTCAGCAGCGCCCGCCGTGGCCCGCGCAGGAACAGCCACGCCAGCGCGCCCACCACTGTCGCCAGCGCCAATTGCTTGGTGAAGCCGGCCGCCAGCAGCAGCGCGCACCCCACCCACAACGCCGGCTGCCGCCGCCAGTGGCGCTGTTCCTCGCGGTCAAGCTCGGCCAGCGCCACGACGGCCAGGATCTCAAATACCACCATCGTCATGTGCTGCCGAAACAGCGGGCCGATGTGGAAGGTGTAGTTGCTCGCCAGCCAGGTCAGGCCCGCGAACGCGCCCAGCCACTTGTGCCCACCGGCCCGCCACACCCCCC
>JBBRZY010000153.1:0-8857 GCA_038252885.1 Anaerolineales bacterium
CAAGGGCACCGGCAAAGTCATCGACGTCAACCCGATGAAAGAGGCCGTCTTCGTGGCCGTGGTTGAGGGCGAGTCGATGCGCGTCTACGAGTTCCTCAAGGACGAATTGCAGCCCGCGGCCGAACTGCAAGCGCTCCAGGCGAAAGCCACCAGCCCCTGCGACCGGCACGAGAGCGGCGGCTGCAATTGCGGCAAGGCCAAGAAAAAGCCATAGCCACCGATTGGAACCCGCCCAGCCTGCCGCAGCCGCCGCAGCGGGTGGTCTCGCTCGTCCCGTCCGTCACCGGGAGCCTGTTCGACCTCGGCCTGGGCGCGCGCCTGGTCGGCCGCACCGACTACTGCGTTTACCCGGCCGCCGGTGTGGCCGCGCTGCCCACCGTCGGCGGCACCAAGAACCCTGCGCTTGAGGCCATCCTGGCGCTCAAGCCCGACCTGGTGATCGCCAACTGGGAAGAGAACCGCCGCAGCGACGTCGAGGCGCTCACCGCCGCCGGCCTCCCGGTTTGGGTCACCTTTCCAAGCACCGCCCGCGATGCCCTCAACCTGCTGTGGGCCATCGTCCGCCTGTTCGACTCACCGCAGGGCGGGCACACGCTGGCCGCGCTCGAACGCTCGTTTGAGATCATCAGCCAGGCCTCCGACGACGAGCGCCGCGTGCGCGTCTTCTGCCCCATCTGGCGCGAACCGGCCACGGCGGCCGGCCCGCTGGCCTGGTGGATGACCGGCAACCGCGCCACCTACCTGCACGACCTGCTGCACATTTGCGGCGGCGAGAACGTCTTTGCCGCCCGCGACCGGCGCTACCCGCTGGCCGCCGACCTGGACCAGGCCGTGCCGCCCGACGCGCCGCAGCCCGATCGCGACACCCGCTACCCGCGCGTCACCCCGGCCGAAGTGGCCGCCGCCGCCCCGGAGATCATCTTGCTGCCCAGCGAGCCTTACCCCTTCACCGAGGCCGATCTGGCCGCCTGCGATGCCTGGCCCGCCATCCCGGCCGTGGCCAACGGCCACGTTTACCTGGTGGATGGCGCTCTGCTCACCTGGCCCGGCACGCACCTGGCGCGGGCCCTGGCCGAGCTCCCGGCCATTTTGCATATCCCCCCTGTCTGAGTATCATACCCCCCCATTCGGAGGAACTATGTTGCGTTGGCTGTCCCTGGTATTGATTGTCTGTGCGCTGGTGCTCACCGCGTGTGTGCAGCCCACTCCCACGCCCGACCCGACGACCGGCGCTGTGCCGACTGCCGGCCTGACCGAGGGCTACCCGGCCCTGGCGGCCACCGCGACCGCCCCCGCTGGCTACCCGGCCGAAGCACCCACCGCCACGCCCGAGTCCTACCCGGCCCCCAGCAGCCGCCGCTCTCCGGCGCAATTCGGAATTGGGCGGCTTGCGTATCATTAGTGACTTCCCCCGGCCGCGCTGACCGCCGCAGTCAGCCGCCCGGCCCGTATCGTTTAGTTCAACTCAGCCCCGTGGCGTGGCTTTGGGCCCTCCCACCGGACTGCACCTAGGAGGCAGCATGGCCGCGACCGTCACAAACCCAGTTCCCCCACCGCCGCCGGCCCCCCACGGGCCGTCCGTCACCGTCAAGATCGCCGTGGCCGTGGTGGCCGGTCTGATCCTCCTGTGTCCGGTGCTCATCATCCTCTTCAGCGGCTACGCCACCGGCCTATCCACCGGCACGGGCTTGTTCGGCACCCGCGCCAGCCTGTTCGCCGATATCAACCTGATTGCCGAACTGCTGCTGCTGTTTGGCCTCACCGCCGGCTACGGGCTGGCGCGCGGCAACAAGATCGCCGCCCACCAATACAACCAGACCATCTGGGTGCTGTTGAACATCGTGCTGGTCATGTTCATCATGGTGGTCTCGTTCTTCCGCTCGGTGGTCCCCGGCATCCCGGCCGGCCTGCTCAAAGCCTACTACTTCACCTCCACCGTGCACTCGCTGCTGGGCGGCCTCACCATCTTGTGCGGCGTCTATCTGCTGCTGCGCATGAACAACTTGCTGCCCAAAGCCCTGCGCATCTCGTGGTGGAAGAACCTCATGCGCATCACCCTGGGCCTGTATTGGCTCGTCGGGCTGTTCGGCATCGGCACCTACTACTTCTGGTACGTGCAGCCGCGCGCGGCGGTCGAGGTGGTCGACGGCACGCCCGTCCCCGCCGACACCGTGATCGTGCCGGTCGCCAACTATGCCTTTAACCCCGGCGTGCTCGAAATTCCGGCCGGCACCACCGTCATCTTCCGCAACGACGACCCCGACCCGCACACCGTCACCTCTGAGACCGGGGCTTTCACCGAAGGCCTGCTGGAGGAGAAGACCTCCTACACCTTCACCTTCGACACTGAAGGCGAATTTGCCTACTACTGCCAATATCACGGTGCGGCCGGCGGCGTCGGCATGGCCGGCATCATCAAGGTCGTGCCGGCCGGCTCCATCGCCGCGCTGCCCACGGCCGTAAACCCGCCCGCGCCTACCCCCCAACCCACCGCCGCCGAACCACCGGCCGACGCGCTGGGCGCCGGCTCGGTGGGCTATGGCGCGTTCGTTGACAGCGCCGCCCGCAGCGATGGGTTTGAGCTGGTGCTCTCCGGCCTGCCCACGCCGCAGGGCGAGTTCCACGCCTGGCTCACCGGCGCCAGCGGCCCCCTGCACCTCGGCACCGTTTCGCCCGATGTGGCCGGCAACGCCGCCCTGACTTTCGTCAGCCCCACCGGCGAGAACCTCATCGACAAGTACACCGGCTTTGTGGTGTCGCAAGAGGCGGCCGGGTCGAACCCCGGCGCGCCCTCCAGCCAGGTGCTCATTGCCAACAGCCTGTCGCCCGCTGCCATTGGGCCGGTGCGCGAGCTGTTGGTCGCCTCGACCGACGCGCCCGACCACACGCCCTACGCCCTCGGCCTGATCACGCTGTCCGAAGAGCTCTTCCGCCACGCCAAGGCCGTCAACGGCGCGACGATTGTGGGCGACAAGGCCGGCGTCAGCCGCCACCTCGAGCACATGCTCACCATCTTAGAGGGGCAGGGCGGCGAGCACTACATCGACTTTGACCACGACGGCCACATCCAAGACCCCGGCGACGGTTACGGCATCCTGCCCTACACCACCGCCGTGGCCGCCCAGGCCGCCGCCGCCGTCACGTCGCCCGACATCAGCGATAACGTCCGCATCCACGCCGCCGAAGTACAAGTGCTGGCGACCAACCTGCGCACCTGGGCCGGCGACCTGGTCGACTTGGTGCTGGTGATCCAAAACACCACCGACCCCGCCGCGCAGCAGGCCGCCGCCGGCCAGGCGCTGGTCATCAGCCGCGACATGCTCAACGGCGTTGACGCCAACGGCAACGGCGAAATCGAGGCCATCCTGGGCGAGGGCGGCGCCTATACCGCCTACTTCTACGCCCAATACCTGGCCGCGCTGGGGGCCGAGCCGGAGCCGGGTTCGGGCATCTCCACGCCCCTCCCGCCGACGGCGACCGTTGAGCCCAGCGCCACGGTCACCCTGGCCCCCGGCACTACGCCCGAGCCGACGGCCACCCCTGGCCCGACCAACACGCCGACCGTGGCCCCGACCAGCGCGCCGGTGTTCGTCACCTACCGCAACTTTGAAATCGTGCCCGCCCAGACCACCGTCAAGGTCGGCACCACGGTCACCTTCCTGATCCAGGGCGCGCTGCACCAGCCGTACAACTTCACCAAGCCCAACACCTTTGAGTCGCCCGCCAACCTGGGCGACGGCACCAGCTACTCGTTCACCTTCACCGAGGCCGGCACCGTCACCATCCTGTGCGGCTACCACGGCAACATGTCGGCCACGGTCATCGTCCAGCCGTAGCGCCGCGCGCGACTATCTGCCACAACAAAACCGGCCCCTGGTCGTCACTGACCAGGGGCCGGTTTGCGTTTAGCCTAGCGTCCTACCGGTTACGTCCCCGAACTCTGATAATTCCGCAGCCCCACCGACCAAAACACATACGCCACCGCCAGCGTCAGCCCCGCCACCAGCGGCGGCAGATACGGGAACAAACTGCTGTACATCTCCGGCTTAAGCTGGAAGAAATAATGCGTCGGGTAATAGGCCATAAAGGCATACGGCAGCACAAATGTCAGAATGAACGCGAACACCGGCCCGTAAATGTGCGCCGGGTACTGCGCCACCCGAAACAAAAACGTGCTGGCGATGCCGCGCAAGTTGCTCGATTGGATGAACCAGAACCCAAACGCTGAGATGAATAGCGACACCGCGAACTCGATCAGCCCGCCCGAGAGGATCACGATCAGCAGGAAGGCCACCGTCGCCGCGTTCCAGGTGATGGCCACGTGAGGCGCGGTGATCAGCAGCATCGCGAAGCTCGGAATCCACTCGGAGATGGCCGCCGCCTCAAACCCGCTCGCCAGAATTTGCCAGATCGGATGCACCGGCCGGATCAGCAGCAGGTCGTAATGCCCGGTCCGCACCAAGCCGTCATGCCCCCAGAACGGCAGAAACAGCGCCTGATGCACGCCGTGGCCCAGCTTCCACAAAGCGAACATGAAGCCCAGCGCCCACACATCCCACCCGCCGATGGTCTTAAACACCGTCGCCGGGATCACGATCAGCAGAATATCCATGCCGCCGATCAGGCACATGCCGGCGACCGCCAGCCCAAAGTTGAATGGGTACTGGAGCTGCGACTTGAGCGACTTCCACTTCAGCAGCAGGATGATGCGCAGCACGCTAGCCCCCTTGGATCGCCAGCTTGCGGATCACAAAGCTGAACGTCAGCCGGCTCAGCCCAATCAGCGCCACAATCCACACGATCTGGAACACCAGCTCCCCCGGTACGCTCGCCAGCGGCGTGTTGCCTACCAAGATCGCCAGCGGCGTGTAGTTGATGCCGCGAAACGGCAGGGCCAGCGCGATCTCCTTGAACGGTGTTGGGAACAGCCACAAGGGGATATACACACCCGCCAGCAGGTCGCTCAGGCTCCACTTGGCGAACCGGATGCCCGATACATCGGTCAGCCAAAACGCCAGCAGCGACACCGTAAAATCAATGTAGAAGGCGATCAGGAAGCCCAAGCCAAACGACGCCAGGAACGCCAGCCACACCCAGGGCGAGGCCGGCAGGCTCACCTGCAGCACCAGCCCTGCAATCAGCAGCAAGGGCAGCGAGGCCGTCAGAAACCGCACCAGCGCCTTGCCAATGGTCTGGTACAGCAGCAGGTTGCTGTAGGTCATCGGCCGCGCGATATCGAACAAGATGTTGCCCGACCGGATGCGGTCGTTGGTCTCGTTGATCAGCGTGTTGGCGAACAGGGGATTGATGACCAGGCTCATCACGGCGTAGGTCGTGATGCTGGCGATGGACACGCCCAAGTAGCTTGCCTGCGTACCGTACAGCGCGCTCCACAGCGCCCGAAAAACCAGCACCAGGATGAACGTGCGCACCAGCCCGATCACCAGGTCGAAACGATAGACCAGCGTCTCTTGCAGGTAGACCTTGACGACCGTTACGAAGGCCGAGCGCGGCTGCTCGGAGCGCGCGGCGGTCATGCGCCCCCCGCCGCGCCGGCCCGCTCTTCGTAAATCTTCGTCACGATCGTCTCAATCGTGGCATCCTTGATCGACACATCGCGAATGCCGCTGTGCTTGTCGAGCGCCGAGATCAGGTCGAAGCCCGAAATCTCGTTGCGGTCGAACTCGATCCACACGGCCGTCGCCTCGCGCCGCACAATCCGGCCCAGCCCCGCTGGCACGTTGAAGTTGGGCGCGGCCTGCTCAAACTCCACCACCAGCGTGCGCCGCTGGCCCAGCGTGTGCAAGATCGCCTCGGGCGTGTCGTCCAGAATCACCTCGCCCTTGTCCACAATCACAATCCGCCGGCAAAAGCGCTCCACGTCCGACAGGTTGTGCGTGGTCAGGATGATGGTGGTTCGCTTGGCGGCGTTGAGTTCCAGCAAGAATTGCAGGATGCTGTTCTTCGACACCACATCCAGCCCGATGGTCGGCTCGTCCAGGTACAGGATCGGCGGCTCGTGCAGCAGCGCCGCCACCAGGTCGCCCTTCATGCGCTGCCCCAGGCTCAGCTTGCGCACCGGCTGCCCCAAAAAGTCTTGCATTTGCAGCAGCGCCACCAGGAAGTCACGCTGGGCCTGGTAGCGCGCCGGCGGCACCTTGTACATCGCCGCCAAGATTTCAAACGAGTCGATCAGCGGCAGGTCCCACCACAACTGGCTGCGCTGCCCATACACCACGCCGATCTGGTAGGCGTTGCGGATGCGGTTCTGATATGGCACCAGCCCGTTGACCGTGACCGTGCCGGCGGTGGGGATCAACACGCCGGTCAGAATCTTGATCGTGGTGGACTTGCCCGCGCCGTTCGGCCCCAGATAGCCCACGATCTCGCCCTGCGCGATGGACAGGCTGATGTCGTCCACCGCCGGGATGTCGCGGTAGCGCGGCGCCAGCACGCCCTTGACCTTGCCCCACAGCCCGCTCCCCGGCTGTGCGACGCGGAAGTGCTTGGTGACGTGTTGGAGTTCGATCACAATAGGGTGGGGGGCGTTACGGCCGCGTGCCGATGCCCAGGATGTGCGGGCTCATCCCCAGTAGACTGGGCTCGCCTTCGAGCGCCTGCACCGTCGCCAACAGCCGCGCGCGCCGCTCAGGGTCGGCCCACTCGGCCTCGAAGCGCTCCGGCGCCGGCAGCCAGCCCGGCCCCTCCACTGGCACCGTGGCCACATGTCGCAGCCCCGCCGCAATTAGCTCCTCGCCTAGTTCCTCTGGTCGATGGAAGTAAGCGGTGGTGAAGTAGCCCGGCTTGCTGGTCGGGTTGCGGTGCTGGCCGTCCACCAAATCTTGGGCGGCAATTTGCGCGAAGGTGGGGTCGTTGATCTGGCCGAAGAACAGCCCGGTCAGCGTCGAGGCGAAGCGAGAGATGACCGCCGCCAGCACCACGCCGCCCGGCCGCAGCACACGCGCCGCCTCGCTCAATGCGCCCACCCGGTCAGCCTTCTCGGTCAGGTGATACAACGGCCCCAGCAGCAGCACCGCATCGGCGCTGGCATCCGGCCACTCCAACTGTCGCGCGTCGCCCACCGCAGCGCTGGCCAACGGGTGCTCAGGCTGCGCGGCCGAGGCCGCCTGCGCCTGCTCAATGTGCAGCGGCACCACGTCGAGCAGGTGGACCGTGTATCCCCGCTGCGCCAGCCACCGGGCATACGGCCCAGACCCGCCGCCAACGTCGTACACCACCGCCGGCGCGGGCGGGAGGTAGCGCTCAATCAAAGCCTGCGTGCGCGCCCGTTCCAACTGGTTCACGCCGCCCTGCAAGCGCCCCTGCTCGTACCCCAATCCGTAGTAAGCCAGCATCTCCGCGTTCACAGGCCCCTCCCGACTGTTGCGATCTCCATTGCGCTCAAGTTAGAAGGGGGACTCGAGGCGGACGAAATCAGCGCGCCAATTGGATCATAGCCGCAACTCAACTGTTCGTGCCTGCCCCGGCTACGTCAACGCACCGTCCCCCTGAGTCCCCCGAGTGCCCAGCAACTTACGGCGCCGCCACATACAACTGCCCGCCCGCCGCCGCGCTCTCCAGCGCCGCCCGATACTCAGCCGCATCTGGCTCAGTATACAAGCGCGCAAACTCGGCCCAGCCGCGCTTTGCCTGGCCCGAGTACAAATAGTCCAGCATCAGGTCAGAAATGTCGCACTGGCTGCGCACCCCGTTCTCTTGCAGTCGCAGCTCGGCCTGCTGGGTGTATTCGATGATCTCCGCCTCGTACACCGCCGGATACTGCGGGCTGGCCGGTGCGTAGCCCTGGGCGGGGCTATAGGCCAGCACCGCCAGTGGCGCGGGCTGGGTGCACGGGATGCCCGCCACCACGTCGCGGGTGATGAACTCCCAATCGCCATCGCCATCCAGGTCTCTAAAAGTGCCCGTGCCGATCTCGCCACCTACCCACAGCACTTGCTGCGGCGTGTCGCCCAGGTTATACAGCACCGTGCCGTAGCAGCAGTGTGAGCCGCCCCAGCGCAGCGCAAAGGCCACATCCAATTGGCCCTCGCCCGTCATGTCCGCCGCCGGCAGCGGCGCAAAGCCGGCCACGTCGCTAATCTGCACCAGCCGCTCCGCCCCGCGATCAATCGTCCCGATCGTCAGCATGTTGGGGAACGGATCATTCGCCCGCACCCACACCCGCGCCGTGTATTCGCCCAGCACCTGCTCGCTGTAGATCACATAGGTGCTCTGCCCCGGCGACACCGTGGAGTCCGGCGGCACCGGCGACGATGAAGCGGTGGGGGTGGCCGTTGGCGGCGCGGCCGTGTCGGGCAGGGCGATCTCGCCCCCCGCGGTGGCCGCTGGGCCGGCCGTGGCCGTGTCGCCCGGCAGCGGCGTGGCCGAGGGGGGCACGGGCGTGTCCGACGGCACACCGCTGGCGGTGGCGCTGGCCGCGAAGGTCTGCGTGGGCAGGGGGGTGGCCGTTTTGGCTGGCGCGGCCGTGTCCAACGGCGCGGCCGTGGGCGCGTGGGTCACCCGGGTTGGGCTGACGGCAGTCGTGGTGTGCGCGCCGCCGGCCGCCCCCGGCAGTTGGTTTTCAGCCGCCGGCCGCGGACTGCACCCGGCGAACAGCAGCGCCGGCAGCAGCCAGGCCAAAACCCCATAAGATCGGCGAACGTTCATAGGTTTAGTATAACCGCTCAGCCGCCCCAAACTGACCGCCAAGCCACCCCTTCGCCACCGCTGGCCCTGCCGCACTAATGCAGCCTCAAAAGGCACCGAAATACCCGCTTTTGGGTTTGAGAGCCGCCAAGACCGACCAGCCACCATCTGGAATTGCACCCAGCTCCAACGGGCGAATTTCAGTTTGGGG
>JBBRZY010000154.1:0-8839 GCA_038252885.1 Anaerolineales bacterium
ATAGTCGGGGTCGGCGTGGCGCGGCCGGTAGAGCCGTTCCAGCGGAATATCGGAACTGGTTTCGAAGTGTGGGCGGCGCTCGGGCGCCTTGCGCAGCGCCGGGTTGAGGACGGCGTCTTCCCAGTGTTGGTAGTCGTCAGCGGGGTCGGTCATGCGGCGATTATAACGCGCAAAGCGCGCGCGGGAGAATAGCGTAGGCGAACTGGAGCGGCCAGTCGGGCGGCGCGCGGCTAGGCGATGGTGATGAGTTGTTGGTTTTGCTCGACGCCCTCGCCGGCCTTGATGCGGATGCGGGTGATGGTGCCGGCGCGCGGGCACTTGAGCTCGTTCTGCATTTTCATTGACTCGAGGATGATCAAGATGTCACCCTTCTCAACCACCTGGCCCTCGGTCACCTGCACGGCGACGATCAGCCCCGGCATGGGCGCCTTGAGGTGATATTCGCCGCCGGTGGCCGCCACGCCGCCGGCCGCCTGGCGCAGGCGCTTCTCGCGCTCGTCCTCGACCAGCACCGACGATAGCTCGCCGTGCAGCAGCACCTGCCACTCCTCGTTGTCTTCGGCCGCAGCCACATAGGCTTCATAGGAGCGGCCGTCAATCAGCAGCGAGTAGACCGGCTGCCCGCTGACCGACTCGAAGTCCACGGCGTATTCTTTGCCGTCGACCAGCACGCGCCGGTCGTCGTTGATCTCAATGATGTAAGTCTTTTCGTTGATGGTCGTGGCGTACTTCATGTCAATCGCCTCGTGTCTGCCTGCTGCCGGACATTGTAAGGCAGCAATCTGAATTGGTAATAACGTTCGTTTAGTAGTGCGCCCCTGCTTCCGACGCTGCGGCGGTCCATTACTTCGCGCTCGCAAGCGCGGTGTCGACCGCAATGATCAGCGTATCGTCGGGCAGGCGGCCGGCGGCGCGGGTGGCTGCGAGCGGCGCGTCGGCGTCGCTGGTGAAGAGCGTCAGCGCCACGGTGGTCGGGCCGGCGTCGGCGGCGGGGCGCTTGAGTTGGTAGCGATCCACCAGCCACATGCCGGGCGCCCAATCGGCGGTTGGGAAGAGCGTCTCGCCGGGGTAGTCAAGCACCTGAAAGGCCGTGTCGCCCGCCGCCGTGAGTAGGTTCACGCGCGCCAGCAGTTCGCGATTGATCGGCGCGGCCCCGGCCTGCCAAAACAGCGTCACTTCTAGGTAGTTGGTCTGCGGGTCCGACCAGGCGCGCAGCTCGTAGCCGTGCAGTGTCACCAGCCCGCCGCCGAACGTGATGTCGGCCGGCGTGGCCTCGGGCGGCAGCTGCACTTCGGCTGGCAGGCCGGCGCGGCGATAGACCATCAGCCGCTGGATACCAAAGGCGGCGTGGCTCACCATCCCAATCGCCGGCGGAAAGGCCTGCAAGAACTGCGCATCGCCGGGTTGCAAGTCGCCCACCAGCATACTGTCAAAGCTGATGAACAGGTCGGGCTGCAGGTCAAAGATCAACTGGCGCGGCACGGCGTAAATCTCAAACGGAATCTCGACCGGGATCGGGTAGTAGTCGTCGGTCTTGGGCGAGATCAGCCCGGCGGTGTCGAACAGCCGCCCGCCGTAAACGTAGCCAAACGCCCCGATCTCTGGGATGGCCACCAGCCGGTTGTGCTGGGCGGCGGGCTGCAACATGCGCCCCAATAGCTGATAGTCGGCCTCGCGCTGCTTGTTGAAGGCCGGGTTCAGCACCCAGGCCGCGCGCGGGTGCGCCTCGTCTGGCAGCAGGTTCAGCCGCGAGAGGTGCGGCAGCGCCAACACCCCCACGGTTAGCGCCGCGAGGCCACAGGCCAGCACTGGCCGAGCGCTGGGCCGTCGCAGCCAGCCGGCCGCCTGCGCCCCCAGCCAGGCCGCCCCGCTAATAAACAGCAGGTGATAGAGCGGGAACAGCGGGATCTCGTACCAACCGAGCCAGAGCGGGTTGCCGACCGAATAGAACGCGATAAACAGCGCCATGTACACGCCGATGGCGTAGGCGCGCGGCTGCCGGCGCTGCGCGGCCAACAGCCCCAGCAGCGCCAGCGCGGCCGGGAAGATGGCCTGCATGATCTCGCGCCCGAGCGATTGACCGGGCGTCAGGCCGGGCAGGCTAAACGGCCACAGCGCCCGCGCCTGCACCAAGAAGGCGCGAAAGGCCATCAGCGCGGGCGTGCGGTAAAGCTCGCTCTTGGCCAGGATGGACTGCGGGATGAAGTTCCCGAAGTACAGCGTCGCGAAGATGATCCAGGGCAGAATCACAGCCGCGAAGATCGCGCCCTCGACCCACGGCCACTGGCGCGGGCGGCGCAGCTTCTCTAAGCCGAGCACGCCAAAGAAGGCCGCCGCCAGGTTGAGGCCATCGGGGCGGATGAGCACGGCCAGCCCGAGCATGGCCGCCGCCCAGCGCGTGCGCTTCTCGAACAGCAGCAGGAAGGTGCTCAGGATGGCGAGCTGGTTGAAGCTGGCTTCCATGCCGCCAGTCGAAAAATCGAGCCCGCGCCCCTCGATGGTGAACAGCAGCGCCGCGCCCAGCCCCAGCCACCCCCGGAGAGCCGCGGGGGCAGGCAGCCACCCGGTGAGCCGCGCGCCCAGCCGCACGATGACGGCAAAGGTCAGGCAGTTGATGAGCGCATTCAGGACCAGCGCCAGCCAGGGATAGGTGTAAATGCCGCTCAGCCAACTGGCCGCCGCCAGCAGCATGGTGTAGGCCGGGGTGGTGGTGCCCAGCACGTGCTCGCCAGGGTTGTAGACGAAACCGACCCCGGTGGCCAGGTTGCGGGCGTAGCGGAAGGTGATGTAGGCGTCGTCTACCGTGTTGGGCGGCTGGTAGAAGCGCAGCCACAACAGGAATAGCAGCCCCAGGAACAGGGCCAGCCGCAACAGCGGTTGGCGCAGCGGCGAGCGCACAGCCGCGCCGCGCTCGGCCATCGAAGCGGAAGCCGTCACGCGCGTTACCGGTGCATCCGTTCGTAGCGGCCGACCCACTTCCAGTTGCTGGTGTCGCGCGCGCCCTTCTGCACCACCTGGGCCGCCTGCCGCCCTTCGCGGTGGGCCACCAGCGTCGCCAGGATGGCGGCGATCTCGCTGTCGTCGGTGCGGCCCTCTTCGCCCTGATCCATGCTGAAGCGCTCCTCGACAAAGCGCGTGTCGAAGTTGCCGGCCATGAAGCGGTGCGAGTCCATCATGTTCTGATGGAAGGGGATGTTGGTGCGCACACCCAGGATGCGGTACTCCTCCAGGGCGCGGCGCATGCGCAGGATGGCCTCGCCGCGCGTCTCGCCCCAGCAGATGAGCTTGGAGATGAGCGAGTCGTAGTAGCGCGAGATTTCAAAGCCGGGGAACACGCCGGTATCGACGCGCACGCCAGGGCCGGTGGGCACCAGGGCCTGGGTGATGCGCCCGGTGGACGGCAGGAAGTTGTTGTAGGGGTCTTCGGCGTTGACGCGGCACTCGATGGCCCAGCCGTTGAGCACAATGTCAGATTGCGCGTAGCGCAGCTTGCGACCGCGCGCGATGCGGATTTGTTCTTTGACGATGTCGACGCCGGTGACCATCTCGGTCACCGGGTGCTCGACCTGGATGCGGGTGTTCATCTCCAGGAAGTAGTAGTTCTTCTCTTTGTCCACCAGGAACTCGATCGTGCCGGCGTTGATGTAGCCGACGGCCTCGGCCGCCTTGACGGCCACCGCGCCCATGGCGGCGCGCAGCTCGTGGTCGTCGGCCACAAACGGCGAGGGCGACTCCTCCAGCAGCTTCTGGTGGCGGCGCTGGAGCGAGCACTCGCGCTCGCCCAAGTGGATGACCGTGCCGAACTCGTCGGCCAGCAGTTGGATTTCAATGTGGCGGGCGCGGGTGATCAGCTTCTCTAAGTAGACGGTGCCGTCGCCGAAGGCCGACTCGGCCTCGCGCCGGGCCGCTGCCAGCGCCACGGGCAAGTCGGCCGGGTTGTGCACTTCGCGCATGCCTTTGCCGCCGCCGCCGGCCGTGGCCTTGATCAGCAGCGGGTAGCCAATGGTCGGGGCGACGGCGAGGATCTCGTCATCGCGCAGGCCGCCTTCCGACTCGGTGCCGGGGACGACGGGCACACCGGCCTTGCGCACGGTGGCGCGGGCCACGGCCTTGTCGCCCATGCTGGCGATGGCGGCCGGGCGCGGGCCGATGAAGCAGATGCCGGCGTCTTCGCAGGCTTGCGAGAACTCGGCTTTCTCGGCCAGGAAGCCGTAGCCGGGATGCACGGCGTCGACCTCGGCCAGCTTGGCGATTTCTAGCAGCTTGTCCATCCGCAGGTAGCTCTCGCGCGAGGGGGCCGGGCCGAGCAGGTAGGCCTCGTCGGCGTAGCGCACGTGCAGCGCGTTGCGGTCGACCTCAGAAAATACGGCGACCGTGCCAATGCCCAGCTCTTTGCAGGCGCGGATGATGCGGACGGCGATCTCGCCGCGATTAGCAATCAGGACTTTTTTGAACATGGCCTATCCAATGGCCGCCGCGCATCTCAGCGAACGGCGTGACGGGTGAGTGGGGATTATAACGGATTTAGGCGCGGCGGCGGACGCGCGCCGCCGCTGTTCGCCCACGGCGCGCGGAGTCGCCGGGCTGGGGCCGCCGTGATATGATTGAGGCCAGACGGAAAGGTGGGGTATGCGAAACATTAAACTTTGGTTGGCGCTGGCGCTGGCGGGGCTGCTGACACTGCTGACGATCCAATCGGGGATGGCCACCACCACGGGGGGCCTTCAGACGCCCAGCTATCTGCCGATCATCTTCAAGCATCCGACCCAGACCCCAACCGCCACGCCGACGGCGACCTTAACGCGCACGCCCACCAGTACTCCGACTACTAGCGCCACGCCGACGCGCACCCAAACGCCCACTCTGACACCCACCGGCCCCACCCGCACGCCCACCCGCACGCCCACCCGCACGCCCACCCGAACGGCGACCGTGACCGTGGTGGGGACGACAACGCGCACACCCACGCCGACGAAGACTGAGCTGCCACCGACGATTCAGATCGCCTTCATTGACTTCTGGCCGGGCGGCAACGAGGCTCAGAACGAATACGTGCGCATCGAGAACCAC
Organism: Anaerolineales bacterium; assembly: GCA_038252885.1. GTDB lineage: Bacteria > Chloroflexota > Anaerolineae > Anaerolineales > UBA6663 > JADZEK01. The sequence goes on from JBBRZY010000154.1 coordinate 5,071, forward strand.
GGCGCGGGGCCGACGACGCTGACCAACTGGACGCTGTGCGACGCCCAAAATAATTGCTATCTCTTCCCGGTCTTCACGCTCAACGCCGGCGCGGCGGTCAAGGTCTGGACTGGGCCGGCGCCGAACGACGCCCTCAACCTGCATTGGGGCCGCAACGACCCGGTGTGGGACAACAGCGGCGACACCGCCACGCTGCGCAACGCCAGCAACGTGGTCATTGACACTTATATCTACGCTGCGCCGCTGCGGCAGGCTCCGGGCAAGCACGCCGAGCGGACGCCCTAGTTCCGCCCGCCACCGGGGCGCGCGCTTTGCCGAGGTGTACTGGGTGGGCAGCGCCGAACAGAACCTGGCGCTGAGAACGGGCGGGTGGAAGGCCTCAGCCCCGTGAAGAACGTTGGTGCGGCCCGGCAACCTGGGCCGCCAGCTGCGCGATGTTGGGCGTGATGGCTGGCGCTCACGGCTACGCTGCGGCCGCCTGCCCTGACACACCCCCGCGTCCCCAGCCTTTCCCTTTAGTCGCTTTTGCCCCTTGCCCTTCCGGTCGGGCGTTAACTTTCCTTATACAATCTACTGGCACAATTGATTGATTGGGGCCACAAGGTACAGGCGGCTATGGACTATCAAGACTACTATCAAATTCTGGGCGTCAAGCGTGACGCTTCGGCCAAAGAGATCAAGAGCGCGTTTCGCAAGCTGGCGCGCCAGCACCACCCCGACGTCAACCCCGGCGACAAATCGGCCGAGGACAAATTCAAGCGTCTGAACGAAGCCCATGAGGTGCTCGCTGACCCGGAGAAGCGCAAGAAGTATGACGCGCTGGGCAAGGATTGGGAACGCTATCAGCAAGCGGGCGGGCAGCCGGGCGGCTTCGACTACAGCCAGTGGGCGGCTGGCGCTGCGGCAGGCGCGGGGGCCCAGCCCGGCGGTGGCCGGCGCTACGCCAGCCCCGACGAGGTGGCCGACCTGTTCGGCGGTGAGGAAGCCTATTCTGACTTCTTCTCGTCGATGTTCGGCGGTGGCGGGCGGGCGCGCCCCAGCGGCCCGCGCCGGGGCTCAAACTACGAGCACCCGCTGCCCATCAGCTTCGACGAGGCCTTTCACGGCGCGGCGCGCGGGCTGCAACTGGATGAGCGCCGCTTGGAGGCCAAGATCCCGGCGGGGGTGCGCACCGGCTCGCGCGTGCGGCTGGCCGGGCAGGGCGGGCCGGGGGCCAACGGCGGGGCGGCCGGCGACCTGTTCCTGGTGATCGAGGTTGAGCCCGACGCCCGCTTCGAGCGGCGGGGCGACGACTTGTATAGTGACGCGCCGGTTGACTTTTTGACGGCGGCGCTGGGCGGCGAGGCGCGCGTGGCCACGCCCGACGGCGCGGTGACGCTTAAGCTGCCAGCGCGCACCCCGGCCGGCCAGACCTTTCGGCTGCGCGGCAAAGGGATGCCCAAGCTCAACGGCCAGGGCCGGGGCGACTTGTTCGCCCGCGTGAAGCTGGTGCTGCCCGACAATCTGACGGACGCCGAGCTCGACGCGCTGCGCCCGCTGGCCCAGGCGCGGGGAGGCCAACCTGAACCCGCTTGAGGCGCGCGAGTTGCGGCGCATGGCGCGCGCGCTGCACCTGGCGGCCGGCACGCTGGATACGGCGGTGGACTGCGGCGTGCTGACGGCCGAACAATCGCCGGGCGAGCAGTGGCAGGCGCTGCGCCGCATGCGGCGCTTGATCGACGACCTGGGCGTTAATGGCCCGGCCGCCGCGCTGCTGGTGCGCATGGCGCGCGACCTGCAGCAATTGCAAAGTGAACTGGCGCGGATGCAGGGGCGCGAGACGCGCTTCTTTGCCGCCTGGACCGACGCGCGCTGGCTAGAGGTCGATGAGCTGGACGAACTGTAAGCGGTAGGAGGTCCCTATGGCTGCCACCCCGTTTGACACACCCATTCATACAACCGACCAGAACCTGGAGCGCGTGCTGAAGGCCGGGCTGCCGGTGGTGCTGGTGTTCGCCGACGGCCCCACGCCGCTGGACGAGACTCTCAAACAACTGGCGCGCGAGCACGCCGGCCGGCTGCTGATCGTGAAGGTAGCGGCCGCCGACAACCCGGCCAGCGTGCGCCGCTTCGAGGTGCATGCGTTGCCGGCGCTGGCGACCGTGCGCGACGGGCAGACGCTGACGACGGCCGCGGCGGTGACGCGCGCCGAGTTGATCCCCCACGTGGACTATCTGTTGGGCCAAGGCCCACGCCCGCGCCGCCCGGCCGCCGCCGACTCTAACCAAACCAAGGCCGGGGCCGCCCCGCGTGGCGCTGCCAACGGCCACCCCCTCATCGTCACCGACGCGAACTTCGAGGCCGAGGTGTTGCGCGCGGCCGAGCCGGTGCTGGTTGACTTTTGGGCGCCGTGGTGCGGGCCGTGCCGCACGGTGGCGCCGGTGGTCGAAAAGCTGGCGGGCGAGTTGGCCGGGCGGGTGCGTGTGGCCAAGGTCAACACCGACGAGAACCCCGGACTATCGCAGCGCTTCGACATCCAGAGCATCCCGACCATGATGATCTTTCGCGGCGGGCAAGTGGTCACCCGCTGGGCTGGCGCGGCCCCAGAGCCGGCCATCCGGCAGCGGCTGCGGCAGGCGGTGGGGGTGGGGTAAGGCAGAGAAAATAGAGAGAGAAAAAGAAATAGGGGGGTGAGGCGGCCAAACCGCCAGGGCCCCTCCGCCTTCCGGCATCCGCCCGCACCTGTCCGTCGCCCAAACCTCATTCACGCTTTATAATCGCGGGATGCACCCTAAACCGCCTTCACTTCGTCGCGCCGCCCATTGGCTGGCATTGGTCGCGCTGCTGGCTGGTTCGCTGGCCTGGGCGCCCAACGCGCCGGCTGAGGCCGAAGCGCCGCGCGTGGGGGTGCCAAACCTGGCGGTCGCCGCGCCGCCCACTCCGCCTGCCCCCAGCCGGCTGCTGGCCCGCATCTACTTTGCCGGCGCGGCCGACCGCGACCAACTGGCCGCCCGCCTCGACGCGATGGAGACCGCCACCACCGGTGGCTACGTCACGGCTATCATCTCGCCGGATGAGCAGGCCGCGCTGCTGGCGCAAGGCTACCGAGTGGAGATCGACGCGGACCGCACCGCGCTGCTGAACGCCGAGGTGCCGATCACCCCCCAGACTGACGGCATCTCCGGCTACGAGTGCTATCGCACCGTGGAGGAGACCTACGCCGCGATGGCGGGGCTGGCGGTGGCGCACCCCGACCTGGCTGAGTGGAAAGACATCGGCGATAGCTGGGAGAAGGTCACCGCCGGCGGCGCGCCGGGCTACGACCTGAACGTGCTTGTGTTGACCAACGAAAACGTGCCCGGCCCCAAGCCGGCCTTCTTCCTCATGGCCGCCATCCACGCCCGCGAGTACACCACGGCCGAGATGGCCACGCGCTACGCCGAGTACCTGGTCAACGGCTACGGCGTAGACCCCGACGTGACCTGGCTGCTCGACAACTTCGAGGTGCACATCTTGCCGCAGGCCAACCCTGACGGCCGGAAGATCGCCGAGGGCAGCGTGTATCAGCGCAAGAACACGAACCCCAGCAGTCCCTCAAGCTGCCCTTCGACGCCGACTCTGACCAGTCAGTATGGGGTGGACCTCAACCGCAACGCCGACTGGCATTGGAACACGCAGGGCACCAGCTCCAATAAGTGCGACCAAACTTACCCCGGCCTCGCGGCTGCGTCCGAGCCGGAGACGGCCGCCATTCAGACCTACATCGCTAGTATCTTTGCCGACCAGCGCG
>JBBRZY010000155.1:0-8831 GCA_038252885.1 Anaerolineales bacterium
CGGCTGCTTTGACGACCCGCGCCAGGTTGGCTCTATGGCCAACCGATCGGGCAAATTCACCTTGATCCCATACTGGTCTACCTGCCGGTGGTGACCGGCCCACGCGCTTGGCGCAGCCCGCCGCCGTTGACATACGACTGGCCGGCTCGTTCAAGCTGGGCGTCGAGGCGGCCTGCTGCTTCGCCGCGGATGGACGCGCGCGCCATCGCTAGCGCCGCCCACCCAACCAAAAAGCGCCCGCCCATGTTTCTTCTGACGCGTCTAACTGCCGGAACCTTACTTCGCTGTCTGGTTCTGGGCGGCCTCCCGCTCGCTTGCCGGGCGGGGCGCTTACACTGCGCCCGACCGGTCACTTATAATGGGCCAAGATGAAGCTCCCTGACCGCAGCAACCCGGCCTGGATCGAAGCGCTGGCCGCCGCCAGCCCAACCCGCGCGGCGGCCCTAACCGACTTGCGTCAGGTCATCGTGGCCGCCCTGCCGTACGCCCTTGACCGCCCGGCCCATCTGGCCGAAGCGGATTTCAGTGCCTTTGCCGAGGATGTGGCCCAGGATACGCTGACGCGCGTGCTGGCGCACCTAGAAAGTTTTGAGGGGCGCAGCCGCTTCACCACTTGGGTGCTCAAGATCGCCGTTCGCGTGGCGTTTACCGAGTTGCGCCGCCGGCGCTGGCAAGACGTTTCGCTCGAGCAGCTCGAAGCCGACCACGGCGACGCCCCCGGCCGTCTGCTGCCCGACCCGGCCGCCGGGCCTGAGCGCGTGGCCGAGCAGGCCAGCATCGCGGCCCTGGTCCAGCGGATGTTGATGGAAGAGCTGACCGACCGGCAGCGCCGCGCGATGACCGCCATGATGCAAGGCCTGCCCTTGGCGGAAGTCGCCCGCCGGCTGGGTACTGAGCGCAATGCCTTATACAAGTTGCTGCACGACGCCCGCCTGCGCCTGAAAGCCCGGTTGGCGCGTGAGGGTCTGTCGCCGGGCGAAGTCCTGGCGCTTTTCGAAGGTAAGTAAGAATATATCGCGCGTCTGCGTCTATTAGGCGTAAGCCATCACCATGTCAAACTTGTGGCAATCCCTCATCCGCTGGTTTCGCCGTCCCAGCCGCCCGACCCCAGCCAACCGCCCGGGGCGCTCGGTGCCGCAGATCATGCAGCAGATCGCCGCGACCGAGACGGTCGAGTTGACCTGCGACGACGTTTTGCGTCTGATGGACGAGTGTGCCGAGGCCGCCCTGCGGGGCGAGGATGTTGCGCGCCTGATGCCGTTGTTCCAGCACCACCTCGACCTGTGCGGCGACTGCCGCGAAGAGTACGCCGGCCTGCTGCGAATCCTGCGGGCTGCCCACCACTAACCCCGACCCGCGCAGTGTCGTGGCTGGCTAAATAGCTGCCGCGTTGTCGGAGGAATTTACCCCTCCCTCGGCACCGTCGGGCCTGCCACTTGGTCAATGCCCGCAAATGAGGCTTGACACCCCCGCCCGAAGCGCATGCCGTAAACCATATCGTTCCCCATTATTCGGGAACACTTGACCGCACGTTCGCCGCCAGCGCCCGACGCCCCGACGTGTTCCCGGCCCGCCGCTATCTTCGCCGCCATGCCCGCATCAGAGGGCCATCGCCCCTCGGCTGCTGTCCAGCGTTTCACGGTCAGCCTACGGGTCAATGCCCGTATAGACGCGCGTCTCCGGCCGAAACGCGGCCCACGAAAACCAGAAGTGGTCATGCGCCACAATTGCCGTCAAATGTTGGCCGGCCAGTGGTCCGCTAATCGCCTGCCCGAGCTCGTTCCACTCGCTTCGCGTGCCCTCGTCCACGATGCGGTCGTCTTCCACCTGGAATGACAACGTTTGGCCCGCCAGGTCGCGGGCGAAAGCGGTGGCCGCCCCCACCGCGCGACCCGCCGCGATCTGGGCCGCATCCAGCGCCGAGGTCGTTCCCGCTGCCCAAAATACGACGATCGCCTGCCCGCCCACGCTGTCATTCACCACTCGCACCGGTTGCAGCACCATGTAGGGGTAAGCCACCGCCTCCTCCCCCAAGTTCACCGTCAACACGCGGGTCATCGGTGGCAGGTTATCCGGCACGGCCGGCCCATGGTAAGACGATAGCCAACTGTTGTAGATGAACGGCGACTGGTTGATGTCGTCGTAGCCAGCATAGGGGTTCTCGCCGTAGTTCCGTCTAAAGCCCGTGGCGCGTGACAAGACCTGGCCGTGAGGATGCGCGGCGCTAAAGTCCTGCCAGCTAATGATGACGGCGGGGTGAAAGACCAGTTGCGCGCCGGTCAGCGCGCCCACCAAGGCCTCGCCGGTGGCCTGCTGCCACCAACTCTCCGTTTGCCGGTCATACATGAGCATGTTGCTGTACCGCAGCCGGCCGGTCGTGCCGAAGTCGAGCACCTGTGTGCCCACCGTGCGCTCAAAGGCCGTGGCCGTGTTGCACAACGGGCAGAACGTCACCCCCACTGGCACGCCGCCGACCGTGTCGTTGACCAATTCGTGCCAGATAAGGATTTGGAGCGGATAGGCCCGCGCCTCGCCGTTCAACTCCAACAGGACCACTGGTTCCACCGCCTCCAGCCAAGCCTCGGCTTCGGCGACCGTGACGAACTGGGGCGCATCTATCGCGGGGATGCCATCTTTGGGTGGCCCGCCCGAGATAATGTCGGTGTAAGGCACCGCATGGCGCGTGAAGTCGGTCGTGAATTCACCGGGGATCGTGGCGGGCGGGCGCTCGTCGGCTGGCGCGTAGGTCGGGGTAGGGGGCGCAACGGCCGTTGGGTTTGCTGGCGTGGCACTTTCGCAGGCCGCCAGCAGCAGACCGGCCAGCAGGCCAATGTGAACGGCGCGGCGCATGGCGTCTCCTGACTAGATTGCGCTAGGCTGACTGCCCGGTAAGGGCCGGCCGCCGGGTGGTCCGCCTTGGTTCTGGCCGACACTCTCATAGACGCGCTTGCCAGCCCAAAACTTACCACCCCACCGTCCGGCTTTGCCCCAGGCTGGGCCGGCCGCCGTGGGCCGCGTCGCCTGCCCGCCCTATTGGAGGCGGTCTGGCGAACAAAAAACAAGCCCTCTCTCACGAAAGGGCTGTGTTCCTGCGCGCCTGGCGGGACTCGCCCCCGGCTTTTTTTACCCGCATGTTGTGGGCGAGCCCTCCCGCCCAACCCAGTCAGCCGGCGCAGCGCTCCCGGCTAAAAGCCCAGCTTCGCGCGACAATTGCTGCACAGGCCAAACAACGCCAGGTGGTTGGTCTGCACCAGAAAGCCGTGGTCGCGCTCGATCTTGGCAAAGAAGGGCTTAACGGCTGCGTGCGGCATCTGCTCGGTCGTGCCGCAGTTGGTGCACACCAGGTGGTGGTGCAGCTCTTCGCCCGCAATCTCATACACCGTCTGCCCGCCGATTTCAGCCGAAAAGATCAGCCGTTGATGGTGCAAAAACTCCAGCGTGCGGTACAGCGTCGTGCGGTTCATCGAGGGGGCGCGCGCCTGCACCCGCGCGAAGATGGCATCAAAGGCCGTGTGGCCGTGCCCGTCGCCGATGGCGTCGAGAATGATTTGGCGCTGCGGGGTCATGCGAAAGCCGCGCTGTCGCAGCAAAGTGGCGTAGTCAGTCGAATGGTCGCTCATAGTTTCCCCGCCCGTGGCAATTCCACCACACTCGTGAATTGAAGCATACCACGCCCCGCTGGTCAACCGTTCCCCAGCGGCGGGAGTATTTCAGTTTGGGGGCAAAAACCTCCGGCCCGGCGGGGTCAGCGCTAAGTAAGTGTGCGTAAGTCGTTACCACTTTCTGAAAGGCCGATTCCGCCAGCATACGCTGGACATACCGCGATTATGGCCCTCTGGAAAAGTGATAGGAACTTTTGCCAACCGACTTAGGCGCTGGGTCAGGCTAATCCGCGCCCTCGTCAGCGCGCCTCGCCGCCGGGTGATTGACTGGCCGGCGCGCCTATCCCTGCCGCCGGCGGGTTTACACGCCCATTCGGGCCGCTGCCGTTTTGGGCCAGCCAGAAATTTTTACCAGGGGGTAGGTGGGCTTGCCCACCTACCCCCTGGTAAAAATTTCCTTCGGTCAGATACGACATTTCACAACCTCCCAGTGCGGTGAGAACCTATCTCGACGTTGCAGCCACCGAGCCTTTTCCAACTTGGCCCCCAAACTGAAATGCTCCCTTCAGCCACGCGGCCGACTTTCCCCCAAGTTGATTTGGACTATAATCCCGCTACAACCACTATGGATCGCTCACCCCCGATTGGTCCAGCGCGGCGTGGTTACCCGGCAATCCTTTTTCTCACCCCAGGAGGCGCTTATGAGCAGCAAAATCATGGTCGGCGAGTCACTGGTGGGCGACGGCAATGAGGTCGCGCACATCGATCTTCTGATTGGTCCGAAGGATGGGCCGGTGGGCATGGCCTTTGCGGCCGCGCTGGTTGGCCAAAAAGAAGGCCACACCTCGCTGCTGGCGGTGGTCACGCCCAATTTGCCGTGCAAGCCCGACACCATCATCAGCAACAAGGTGACCATGAAGGGCGCCACTCAGGCGGTGCAGATGTTTGGCCCGGCCCAGGCGGCCGTCGCCCGCGCCGTGATGGATTCGGTCAAGTCCGGTGTCATCCCGCAGGACATGGCGGACGAACTCTGCTTGATCGTCGGCGTCTTCATCCACTGGGAAGCCAAAGACGACAAGAAGATCTTCGACTACAACTACCAGGCCACCAAAGAGTCGATTGAGCGCGCCATGAAGGGCGAGCCCACGGTGGCCGATGTGCTGGCCAAGTATGGCGCGGCCCGCCATCCGTACGCTGGTGGCGCCGAGGGCTAGCGCGCCCCCCTCCAGTGCCTTGCCCCTCTAGCGCCGACTGCAATCAAAAGAGGTGGAACCGTGTGTCCACCTCTTTTGGCGCTTGTCTGGAGTAACCCCATGCCCGAGCAACCCAAGCTCTACGCCCCCGAAGACGTCGCGGCCAAGCTCGCGGAACTAGGCCTGGCCGATTGGTACGTCGAAGACGGCTGGCTGCGGCGCAAGTACAACACCGACGGCTGGCCGACCACGCTCATGGCGGTTAACGCCATCGGCTATCTGTGCGAAGCCGCCTACCATCACGCCGACCTGAACGTCACCTGGGGCAAGCTGACGGTCAAGCTGATGACCCACTCGGCCGGCGGCCTCACCGACAAAGACTTCGACCTGGCGCGCCAAATCGAAGCCGTGGTACTGTGGCGGCCGGCCGTCGGCGGCGCGTTGACCGGCACGCCCAACAAGTTCGTCTTCAGCAAGTAAAACCGCGCCGCGCCGGCGGCCGTCGTCATCGCGAGGTTCAATGAAAAAAATCTTGCTCCAGTTGGACACCGACCAGCATCCCAGCCCATTTGACCGCATCGTGGCCCACGACGTGGGGGTCGATGAAGTTTTGAGCTATGGCGGCGTGGCCGCCTCCGACGTTCAGAGTCTGGTGCAGGCCGCCGTTTTCACGCGCGGCCCCGACGACTTGCGCCACACCGCCGTCTGGATCGGCGGCTCGGACGCGACCTTGGGCGAGCGCTTGCTGGCCGAGGTGCAGGGCGCCTTCTTTGGCCCGTTTCGGGTCTCCGTGATGGTGGATTCTAATGGCTGCAACACCACGGCCGCCACAGCCGCCGCCAAATTGCAGGAGCGCGCCGAGTGGCACGGCCGCCCGGCGGTCGTCATCGGCCTTGGCCCGGTCGGGCGGCAGATGAGCCTGCTGTTGGCGCGCGCCGGCCACCCCGTGGTCGCGGCCACCTTGCCGTCCAAGCTGCTCGGCCCGCGCTTCAACGCGGCCCTCAGCCAGAGCAGCCTGGCGCAGCTTAACGCCCTGGCGGCTGGGCTGCCGAACCTACAACTGGTGAACGCGACCGACTGGGCCGCGCTTGAGCCGTCCCTGGCCGAAGCGGAGATTGCGCTGGCCTGCGGCCCGGCCGGCGTGCAATTGCTGCGAAAGGAAGTCTGGTCAGCGTACCCTGGCCTCCAGGTGCTGGTGGATTTCAACCTGGCGGCGCCGGCCGGCATCGAAGGCGTCAGGCCGGCTGACGACTTTAAAGAACGCGACGGCCGCTTGGCGCTCGGGCCGGTGGGCCTGGGCAACGCCAAGATGAAGGTGCACAAAGCTTGCGTGGCGCAGATGTTCGAGCGCAACGACCTGGTGTTCGACGCCGCCAGCATCTACCGCGTGGCGCGCGAGATGGTGTTGAGCGCGCCGCCGGCGTGACCGCTGCCCAGCCTATCCTGCTGGTCGGCTACAGTATGCGCATGCTGGCCGAGTTGGCCGTGCGCGCCGGCTATGCCGTGACGGCGCTCGACTACTTCGGCGACAGCGACCTGCGCGCGCTCAGCCCCAGCCTCTCGCTGCTGCGTGACTTCGGCGGCAAAAGCTACAACCCCACCACGCTGACCAAAGCGGCCCGCACCCTCGCCGCGCCGTCGGTCGCCTACAGCGCCAGCTTTGAAAACCATCCCGCCCTGGTCGCCCAACTGGCCGAGGGCCGCACCCTGCTCGGCAATCCGCCGGCGGTGCTCGAACGCGTGCGCGACCCGCTGCAACTGGCGGCGGCGCTGCGGGCGGGGGGCTTCAACTACCCCGAAACTGTTGTGGCGCAGCCCGATACCTCCCTCGATCCCAATCGCCGTTGGCTGTGGAAGCCCCTGCGCGGCGGCGGCGGCACGGGTGTGCGGCGGGCCAGTGCTGGGGCCGGGCGGAACGCGACCACGCCGGGCGTCTTTCAAGAACGCCTTGACGGCCTGGTGTGCTCGGCGGCGTTCGTGGCCGATGGCCGGCGGGCCGTGCTGCTGGGCCTGACCGAGCAGTTGGTGGGCCGGCGCGCCTTTGGCGTGTCGGGCTATCGCTATTGCGGCAACTTGTTGCCGCCGCGCCTGCCGCCGGCCGCCATGCGACGGATGTTGCGCGAAGCCCGCGCCCTGGCCGATCATCTCACCGCCGCCTTCGGCCTGCGCGGCGTGAATGGCGTGGACTTCGTCTGGCATCAGGGGCGCCTCTGGACAATCGAGGTCAACCCGCGCCCGTCGGCGTCGTTAGAGCTGATGGACTCGGGCTATAATATCCGCGTCTTTGACGCTCACGTGCGCGCCTTCTCCGGCGAGTTGCCCGCGTTCGACCTGGAGCGGGCCTGGGCCCACACACCCGCCATGGGTAAAGCCATCCTATTCACAACGCCAGCAGTGCGCGCGCCCGACACGAGCGATTGGTTCGCGCGCGGCCTGCGCGACGTGCCGCACAGCGGCGAGGCGATCGGGCGCGGGCATCCGGTGTGCACGCTGCTGGTCAGCGCCGCCACGCCCGCGGCCTGCCTGCGCGGGCTGCGCGCGAAGGCCGCCCAGGTGCGCAGTTGGTTAGTGCCCAACCCCCCGCCATGACGTCCAGCGCCTTCCCCCTAATTGACAATGCCGTCTGCCCCTTCTGCGGCTGCCTGTGCGACGACCTCGCGCTGACCGTCGTGGCCGGGCGCGTGACGCATGCCGCCAACGCCTGCGCGCTGGGCGCGGCCGGGTTCGGCGCGGACCCCGTGCAGCGGCCGGCGGCGATGATTGACGGGCGTGCGGCCGACCTAGACGCGGCGGTAGCACGGGCGACGCAAATTCTGGCGGCGGCCCGCTATCCGCTGATCGGCGGGTTGACCGCCACCACCAGCGAGGCGCAGCAGGCCGCCGTGGCCCTGGCCGACCGGCTGGGCGCGACCATTGATGCCACTACTGCGCTTGGGCAGGGGGCAGTGGGTTTTAGCTTTCAGGGCAGCGGCGACAGCACCGCCACGTTGGGCGACGTGCGCAACCGCGCCGACCTCGTCCTCTTTTGGGGCGTCAACCCGGCCGAGACGCACCCACGCCTACTGTCGCGCTACGCGGTGACACCGTCTGGCATGTTCGTGGCACGCGGTCGCGCTGACCGCACCGTGGTCGTCGTAGGCGAGCAGCGCCCCACCGATGACGCCGATCTCTTTTTGCCACTCAAGCCCGGCAGCGCATTCGAAGTGCTGTGGGCCTTGCGCGCGCTGGTCCAGGGCAAGCAGGTGGAAGCTCGGATCGAAGCCGAATCTGGCGTGTCGCTGTCAGTGTTGACTGATCTGGTGGAACGTCTGAAGCGCTGCACCTATGGCGCGCTATTCTACGGCGAGGAGCGGCCGTTTGACGCGGCGGCCGTTCGGGCGCTGGTGACTGCACTCAACGCCTATACGCACTTTGTGGCGCTGCCGCTGCGCACCGGCAACGCGGCCGGCGCCGCCAATGTGCAGGCCTGGCAGACCGGCTACCCCGCCGCTGTCAATTTCGGCCGAGGCTACCCGCGCCACAACCCAGGTGAGTTCAGCGCCGCCGACCTGCTGGCGCGGGGCGAGGCCGACGCCGCGCTGCTGGTCGGCGCCGACGTGGCTGCGTTTGCGCCCGAGGCCACCGCGCATCTAGGCCGTATCCCCACGATTGCCATTGGCCCGCAGGCGGCCAGCACCGGCGCTACGGTGGCGATCACCACTGCCGCGTTTGGCCTCCACACAGGCGGCACCGTCTATCGCATGGATAATGTGGCCCTCAGCCTGCGCCCGGCCGGGCCGTCGCCCTATCCCAACGACGCGGTCGTGCTGCGCGCCATCCTCGACCGGCTAGGGCCGGCCCCCGCGCCATGATGCTGCGTATCACGAACGCCCGCGTGTACGACCCGCTTAACGCTATTGACGGCGAAGTGCGCGACGTGTGCGTGCGCGACGGGCAGATCGTGGCCGACCTGCCAGCCGAGGCCCGTACGCTCGACGCGCGCGGCCTGGTGCTCATGCCGGGCGGCGTGGACATGCACGCGCACATCGCCGGCCCG
>JBBRZY010000156.1:0-8811 GCA_038252885.1 Anaerolineales bacterium
ATTGACGGCGAAGTGCGCGACGTGTGCGTGCGCGACGGGCAGATCGTGGCCGACCTGCCAGCCGAGGCCCGTACGCTCGACGCGCGCGGCCTGGTGCTCATGCCGGGCGGCGTGGACATGCACGCGCACATCGCCGGCCCGAGCGTCAACCTCACTCGCAAGCTGATGCCCGCCGACCACCGCCGTGACCCGCACCCGCGCGCCGGCCCCTTGCGCTCTGGCACGGGCGGGGCGGTGCCCAGCACGTTTGCCACCGGCTACCGCTACGCCATGCTGGGCTACACCACCGTCATGGAGGCCGCCGTCGCGCCGCTGGGCGCGCGCCACGCCCTGCAAGAACTGCACGACACGCCCATCATCGACAAGGGCTTCTACATCCTGATGGGCAACAACCAATTGCTGTTCCAGCTCATCAAGGCCGGCCGCGCCGAGGCAGTGCGCCATGCGCTGGCCTGGTGGCTGAACGCCGCTAAGGGCTACACCGTCAAGGTGGTCAACCCCGGTGGCGTCGAGTTGTGGAAGCACGGCAACCGCAACGTCACTAGCCTGGATGACGAGGTGGCCGGTCTGGGCGTCACGCCGCGCGGCATCATCACGGCGTTGGCCACCGCCGCCAATGCGCTCAAGCTGCCCCACCCGCTGCACCTGCACTGCAACAACCTGGGGCACAGCGGCAACTACACGACCACGCTCGACACACTGCGCACGCTCGCCGGCCAGCGCGCGCATTTAACCCACATTCAGTTTCACGCCTACGGCGGCGAAGTCGGCGGCCGGCCGACCTCCCAGGCCGCTGTAATTGCGGAGTACCTCAACAGCCATCCCTCGCTCAGCGCCGACGTGGGGCAGGTGATGTTCGGGCAGGCCGCCACCATGACGGCCGACGCGCCGCTGTCGTACATGCTCTACCAAATCACCGGCGGCCAGTGGGCCAACGCCGACGTAGAGCAGGAAAGCGGCTGCGGCGTGGTGCCGTTCGTCTATCAGGACAGCCACTACGTGCACGCGCTGCAATGGGGCATCGGGCTAGAGCTGTTTCTGCTCAGCACCGACCCGTGGCGCATGGTGCTCTCCACCGATCACCCCAACGGCGGCTCGTTTCGCAACTACCCGCGCCTGATCCGGCTGCTGATGGACCGCGCGTTCCGCAATGAGCAGATTCGCAGTGTGAACCCGACCGCCATGAAGCACACCTGCCTGCTCGACGACCTGGCGCGCGAGTACACCTTGCAGGAGATCGCCATCATCACCCGCGCCGGGCCGGCCAAGCTGCTGGGGCTGACGCACAAGGGCCACCTGGGCCTCGGCGCCGACGCCGACCTGACGCTGTACGAGGAGCAGGCCGACAAAGAGGCCATGTTCACCGCGCCGCGCTATGTCATCAAGGCGGGCGAGATCATCATTGAGGACGGCGAGTTCCGCGCCACGCCCGACGGCCGCCTGCTGCATGTGGCCCCGGCCTATGACGCCGGCATCGAACAGACCATCCGGCCGTTCTTCGATGACTACTACTCTGTCCGGTTCGACAATTACGCCGCCGGCGACCAGTATTTGCGCGACCACCGCGTCGTGCCCGCGCTCCCGTAGGACTGACCCGTAATGCCGCCCCGCCTCCTGCACTCGACCGTCATCGTCGACACCTTCGCCGAAGCGTTTGGCATGTGGGGTGCGCGCGTGCTCATCACCGCCGACTCGCCGCACTGGGCGCTGACGGCGGCCCAATCGTTCACCGGCTTCGCCACCAGCATCATCGGCTGCAAGTGCGAGGCCGGCATTGAGCGCGAGTTGCCGCCAGACGAGACGCCCGACGGCCGCCCCGGTGTGAGCGTGCTGCTGTTCACGGTCAAGGCCGACGACATGGCCAAGCGCCTGCTGGAGCGCATCGGCCAGTGCGTGCTCACCTGCCCGACCACCGCCTGCTTCGACGGCCTGGGCGCGGCGGCGACTGAGACCTTCGCCATCGGCGGGCAGTTGCGCTATTTCGGCGACGGCTATCAAATCAGCAAGCAGCTTGACGGCCGCCGCTACTGGCGCATCCCGGTGATGGATGGCGAGTTCCTGATCGAAGAGTCCTTCGGCGCGCAGCCGGCGGTGGGTGGCGGCAACCTGCTGATCCTGGGCAAAGAGACGGCCGACACGCTGCGCGCGACCGAGGCGGCCGTGGCCGCCATGCGCCAGGTGCGCGGGGTCATCCTGCCTTTCCCTGGCGGCATCGTGCGCAGCGGCAGCAAGACTGGCTCGAAATATAAAGGCCTGTTCGCCTCGACCAACGACGCCTATTGCCCCACGCTGCGCGGCTTTGCGCCCGCCACGCAACTGCCCGAGGAGGTCGGCTGCGTGCTGGAGATCGTGATCGACGGCCTCGACCTGCCCGCCGTCGAGGAAGCCACGCGCCGGGGGATGCAGGCCGCGGCCGAGGCCGGGGCGCTGTACCTCACGGCCGGCAACTACGGCGGCCAGCTCGGCCAGTTTCATATTCATCTGCACGCGCTGCTGTAACCACCGTGGCTCTGCACCTCACGCTACTTACGCCGCCCACCGTGCCGCTCGAAGCCGAGTGCCTCACGCCCGACCGGGTGCTCGGCCTGACCGAGGCGCAGGTGGCGGCGCTGCCGGTGCTGCACGGCAACCAGGCCGCGACGGTCGGCGACTTCTTTCGCGTGCAGGGCGGTGGTGAGGCCGACGTTACGATTGAAGGCGACCTCGCGCGCGTGAAGCGGCTGGGCGAGGGCATGACGCAGGGCCGCCTCGTCATTCATGGCAGCGTCGGGATGCACGTGGGGGCCATGATGCAGGGCGGCGAGTTGGTGGTTGAAGGCGACGCCGGCGATTGGGCCGGCGCAGAGATGAGCGGCGGGCGGCTGACCATTACTGGCCATGCCGGCCAACACCTGGGCGGCGCATATGCCGGCAGCCCCAAGGGGATGCAGGGCGGCGAGATCATCGTCCACGGCGGCGCGGGCGCGGAAGCGGGCCACGGCCTGCGGCGCGGGCTGATCGCCATTGGCGGCGATGCGGGCGACTTCGCGGGCGTGAACATGCTGGCCGGCACGATTATCGTGCTGGGTCAGTTGGGTGCGCGCGCGGGCGCGGCCATGCGGCGCGGCTCAATCATCACCATGCGGCCCGCCCCCCTGCTGCCCACGTTCATTTTCGACTGCGCCTACCGTCCCACGTTCCTGCGCTTGTACCTCCCCCACCTGCGCGCGCTGGGGCTGCCCATCCCTGCAGACCGGCTCACCCGCCGCTACCTGCGTTGGAGCGGGGACGCGGTAGAGTTAGGGCGCGGGGAAATCCTGCTGCTCGAGGAGGCCACATGAACCTATCGCTCAACCGGCGCGCGCTGCGCCTGGCCGACCAACTGGCCGCCGACGCCGAGGCCTACGGCGTGGCCGTGCACACGCTCGCCAACGGCACGCGGCTGATCGATTGCGGCATCGCCGTGCCGGGCGGGCTGGAGGCCGGGCGGCTGTTCACCGAAATTTGCATGGGCGGGCTGGGCCGCGTGTCTTACGCCACCACCGTGCTCGACGGCTGGTGGCTGCCCGCCGTGCAGGTCGCAACCGACCATCCGGTGACGGCCTGTCTCGCGGCGCAGTACGCCGGCTGGGCCGTGCAGCGCGACGGCTACTTTGCGATGGGCAGCGGCCCGGCCCGCAGCCTGATCCGCGCCGAAGACTTGTACCAAGAGCTGGAGCATCAAGAGCAGGCCGACGTGGCGGTGCTATGTCTGGAAACTCGCACGCCGCCCACGCCCGAGCTAGCCGACTACATTGCTGAGCGCGCAGGTGTAGCGGCGGCAGCGTTAACCCTGCTCGTCGCGCCGACGGCCAGCACCGTGGGCGGGGTGCAGGTGGCGGCGCGCGTGGTCGAGGTGGCCTTGCACAAGCTGCACGCGCTGGGCTTCGACCTGCGCCAGATCCTCACCGGCTTCGGCACCGCGCCGCTGCCGCCCATCGCCAAGAGTGACCCGCGCGCCATTGGCCGCACCAACGACGCGGTCCTGTACGCCGGGCAGGTGCATCTGACCGTGCGCGCCGACGATGCCGCGCTGGAAGCGCTCGTGCCGCGCGTGCCGGCCGCCACCTCGCCGGACTACGGCGCGCCGTTCTACGCCACGCTCAAGCGCTTCGAGTTCGACTTCTACAAGATCGACTCGCTGCTGTTCAGCCCGGCCGAGATCACGCTCACCAATGTCGCCAGCGGGCGCACCTTCCGGGCCGGGCAGGTCAACGCCGCCGTGCTGCGCCAGTCGTTTCTCGAGTAGCCTTGCTAACGATGAAAGCTGCTATCCTCAGCACCGGGCAGGGCTGGCACACCGCCGAGCTAGAGCGGGCCTTCACCGCGCGCGGCCACACCTGCACCCCGCTGCCCATCGCCAGCCTGGTGGCCCAGCTTGGCTCTGGGCAGTCGGTCCTGACGGCCAAAGTCTCCGACCTCGACCGCTTCGATGTCGTGCTCGTCCGCACCATCCCGCGCGGCTCGCTGGAACAGATCATCTTTCGCATGGACGCGCTGCATCTGCTGGCGGCGCGCGGCGTGCGGGTCTTCAACTCGCCCCAGGCAATCGAGCGCACGGTGAATAAGTACTACACCTCCGGGCTGCTGGCCCAGGCCGGTCTGCCCACGCCGCGCACCGTCGTCTGCGAACACAGCGCCCAGGCGCTGGCGGCCTTTGCGCAGTTGGGCGGCGACGTGGTCGTCAAGCCGCTGTTCGGCTCGATGGGCCTCGGCCTGGTGCGCGTGGACGACGAACAACTGGCCTACCGCGTGTTCAAGGCGCTGGAGTTGGAGCGCGCGGTCTACTACCTGCAAGCGACCATCCCGCACACAGGCCGCGACCTGCGCGCCTTTGTGCTCGGCGGGCGCGTGCTGGCGGCGATGGAGCGCGTCAGCGACACCTGGCGCACCAACCTCGCCCGCGGCGCCAAGGCGCACCCGGTTACGCTCACCCCCGCCCAGGAGCGCGACTGCCTGCGCGCGGCGGCGGCGGTCGGCGCGGAGTACGCCGGCGTCGATCTGCTGCCGACCAGCGGCGACGACCACTTCCTGCTGGAGGTCAACGGCATCCCCGGCTGGCAAGGGCTGCAATCCACAACCGAGGTCGATATTGCCGCCGCCCTGGTGGCACACCTGGAGACCGACCTTGCCCGCCACGCCTGAAGCGGTCGCCTTCGCCGCGCAGTACGCTTGCCTGTTGGAAGTCAACGCCGAGAAGCCCGGCAACGTGACGCCCACGCACGCCTTCCACGACATGCGGGCCGAGGACTTCTGGCGCAGCGCGCTGGCGATTGGGCCGGAGCTGGCGCGGGCCGGGGCGCGCGGGGTGGGGGCCACTGTGCTGGGCGCGGTGACGGCCACGCGCCGGCGGGTGAACGCCAACACCAATCTCGGCATCGTGCTGCTGCTCGCGCCTCTGGCGAAGGCGGCGCTAAGCCCGCTGACCGGCTCACTGCGCGACAAGCTGCGCCAGGTGCTGTGTGACCTGACGGTCGAAGACGCGCAGTTAGCCTATGCCGCCATTCGGCACGCCGCGCCCGGCGGCATGGGCCGCACCGTCGCGGCGCAAGACATCGCGACCGAGCCGACGGTGACACTGCGCGCAGCGATGGCCTACGCCGTTGACCGTGATAGAATTGCCGCCGAGTACCTAAACGATTACAGCCTTACCTTCGAGCACGGCTTGCCCGCCCTGCGCGCCGCGCTGGCCGCCGGGCTAGACGAACGTGCAGCGGTCGTCCAGGTCTACCTGCAGCTGCTGGCTGAATTTCCCGATACGCTGGTGGCCCGCAAACTGGGCCGCGCCGCCGCCGAGGGTGTGGCGCAGCAGGCGGCCGCGGTGCTGGCGGCCGGCGGCCCGGCGACCAAGGCAAGGCAGCAGGCGCTGACTGCTTTCGACGCGGCCCTGCGTGACCCAACCAACCGCATGAACCCTGGCACCACCGCCGACCTCGTCACCGCGACGCTGTTCGTGGCCGGGCTAGAAGGCGTCTTGTAAGCCCATGTCTGCCCTCCCACTTCCACTCGCATCCGCCCCGCGCCCCAAGCTCACCCTTTGGCAGTTGGTGATGGTATTCTTCTTCACCGTCAGCGGCGGCGCGTATGGCCTGGAGTTGGTGGTCAGCGCCTCGGGGCCGGGCATGGCGCTCCTGCTCATCCTCGTGACGCCGCTGGTGTGGAGCCTGCCGATTGCGCTGCTCTCGGCCGAGCTCTCCGCCGCCATCCCCGACGAGGGCGGCTACTATGTCTGGGTCAAGCGCGCCCTCGGCCCGTTCTGGGGCTTCTTGGAGGGCTGGTGGAGCTGGCTGTCGTCGTTCCCGCTCATGGCCGTGCACCCGGTGCTGTTCGCCGAGTACCTGTCGGCGCTGCTGAGCGAGCAGTTCGGCGTCAGCTTCCTGGCCGACAACGCCTGGGCGCGCTGGCTGGTGGCGGTCGCCATGATCTTGGCGCTGGCCTGGCTCAATCTGCGCGGCGCGCGGGCGGTGGGCGCGTCGTCCATCTGGTTCGGCGTGTTCATCCTGGCCCCCTTCGCGGTCATGTCGCTGCTCGGGCTGCTGCGCCTGATTCAATCGCCCACGCCCATTTGGCAGCCGCTCGTCCCGCCCGAGACCGGGCTGCTGGGCGCATTTGGCATCGGGTTGTTCATCCTCATGTGGAACTACGCCGGTTGGGACGCGGTCTCGACCATCAACGGCGAGGTGGAGCACCCACAGCGCAACGTGCCGCTCGCCATTGCCATCACCATCCCCTTGATCGTGCTCACCTACTTCCTGCCGGTGCTGGCCGGGCTGGCCGGTGGCCTGCCGTGGGCCGATTGGTCGCTCGGCACGTTCCCGCTGGTGGCGACGGCGCTGGGCGGCGCGTGGCTGGGGCTGTGGCTGGCGGTCGGCGCGCTGGTCAGCCGCCTGGGCTTGTTCAACGCGCAATTGCTCTCAATCTCGCGCCTGCCATTCGTGCTGGCAGAGGACGGCTACCTGCCGCGCGCCATCACCCGTGAGCACAAACGCTTTGGCACGCCGTGGGTGTCGATTGCGGTGTGCGCCGTCATCTACATCCTCTTTAGCCTGGACGCCTTCGCCTCGCTGATCGTCACCTGCATGGTGCTCTACTCGGCGGCGCTGATCTTAGAGTGCCTGGCGCTGATCGCGCTGCGCCTGAAAGAGCCAAACCTGCCCCGGCCGGTGCGCGTGCCGGGCGGGCTGGCGGGCGCGGTGCTGATCACGCTGCTGCCCACGGCCGTGCTGCTGCTGGCGATTGTGGCGACCGTGCAGGAGGTGGGGCCGCAGATGCTCTATCTCTCGGCCGTCGCCGTCGTCAGCGGCCCGCTGGCCTATCCCCTCCTGCGCGCATTGATGAAGCGCCTCCAACCGGCCGCACCGCTCGGCCGCTAACGCCGCGCCTCCGTTCGGCCGCGCCTGTCACCATGTCTACCCCCATCGTCCAGGTCACCGACCTGACTTATTACTACCCGGATGAAGCCGAGCCGGCGCTGAATGGCGTCAACCTCGAAATTCAGCCCGGCGAGTTTGTGCTGCTGGTCGGCCCCAGCGGCTGCGGCAAGAGCACGTTGGCGCTGGCGCTCAACGGCATCGTGCCCACGCTGCTGGGCGGGCGCATCAAGGGTCAGGTGCGGGTGAACGGCCTCGACCCGCGCGCCGCCGGCGTGCATGCCCTCAGCACACAGGTGGGCCTGGTCTTTCAAGACCCCGACTCGCAACTCTGCAACCTGACCGTGGAAGACGAGGTCGGCTTCGGCCCGGCCAACCTGCTGCTGCCGGCCGACGAAGTGTTCGCGCGGATCGAAGCGGCCTTGGCGGCCGTGGGCGGGGCGGCGCTGCGGTCCAAGAGCATCTTCGAGCTGTCGGGCGGGCAGAAGCAGCGCGTGGCCATCGCCTCGGTGCTGGCTATGCAGCCCCAGGTGGTGATCTTCGACGAGCCGACCGCCAACCTCGACCCGCTCGGCGCGGTGCAGGTGTTTGAGTTGCTCAAGCGCTTGAACCAGGAGCAGGGCCTGACCGTCATCGTCATCGAGCATAACGTCGAGGCGGTGATGCCCCACGCCGGGCGGCTGATCCTGATGGAGCAGGGGGTCATCCGCGCCGACGGCTCTCCGCGTGATTTACTGCGTGAACGCGGCGGCTACGTGACCGATCACCTGGGCCTGCGCCTCCCGCCCGTCTCTGAGTTGGCGCTGCGCCTGGCCGAACTGGGCCGGCCGTTGGAGCCGTTCCCGCTGACCAGCCCCGAAGCCTTGGCGAGCTTGCGCGCGCAGCACCTGCAACTCGGCCCGCTGCCGCCCCCGGCCGCCCCCGCCGCCGCGCCGCCCATCATCCGCACCGAGCGTCTGAGCTTCAGCTACCCCGACGGCACGCGCGCCGTGCGCGATGTGACGCTGGAGATCGCGCGCGGCGACGTGGTGGGCCTCGTTGGCGAGAATGGCTCCGGCAAAACCACGCTCACTTCGCTGTTCGTCGGCTTGCACAAGCCCACCGGCGGCCGGGGCGTGGTGGCCGGGCTCGACCTGGCGGCGACGACCACGCGCCAGTTGGTTAGTAAAGTCGGCTATGTCTTTCAGTATCCCGAGCATCAATTTGTGGCCGAGACGGTCTACGCCGAAGTGGCCTACAGCCTGAAGGCCCAGCGCTTGCCCGCCGCTGAGGTGGCCGCCCGCGTCGAGCGCATTCTGCAGCTCTTCGCCCTGGAGCGCTTCCGCGACCGGCACCCGTTTCGGCTGAGCATGGGCCAGAAGCGCCGCTTGAGCGTGGCGACCATGCTGGTGCTCCAGCCAGACATCCTGATCCTCGACGAGCC
>JBBRZY010000157.1:0-8798 GCA_038252885.1 Anaerolineales bacterium
CCCGGGCCGTGTTTGTGCCCATCTCCGGGGGCTTCCAATCCCGCTGATAAGGCCGCTGAATGTAACGCCCCGCCTCGCCCCCGCCCGTGAACAAGCCCCGCGCCCGCCTGGCCCGGCTGGTCGGTCCGCTCGACCGTAGCCTGGCGACCCTGTCGGCCAGCGCCTCCACCGGCCCAGTGGTGCGGCGGCTGCGCTGGTTCTGGCTCGACAGCCTGTTTGCCAACATCAGCGCCAGCTTCTATGGCAGCTTTGTGCCGCTGTTCGCGCTGGCCTACGGTGCCAGCAACGCCCAGATCGGCCTGCTGACCGGGGTGGCCAGCCTGTTTGGGTTGGCGGCGCTGCTGCCCGGGGCGCAGGCCATCCAGTGGGTGGGCGGCCACCGGCGCAAGGCGCTGGTGGTCTGGTTCGGCGGCGTCTTCAGCCGCAGCCTGCTGCTGGTGTGGCTGGCCCTGCCATTCTTCGTGCGCGACCCTGGCCTGGCGGTCACCATCATCATCGCCGCCAACGCGCTCAACGCCTTCGGCCACAACTTCGCCAACCCCGGCTGGACGGCCATCGTGGCCGACATCGTGCCGGCCCCCATCCGCGGCCGCTTCTTCAGCCACCGCAACTTCGCCGTCAACCTGCCCGCGCTGCTGATCGTGCCGGTGGCCGGCTACCTGATCCAGCTCGTCAATCAGCCGGGCGCGCCCTTCGCCGGGTATCAGTTGATCTTCGCGCTGGCCTTCATCACCGGCTCGCTGGCGACGCTGTCGTTCTGGCAGATCAACGACCCGGTGATCCCCAACCCCGAGCACAAGCGCCAGGCGCTGAGTGAGGTGGTCCGCATCATCCGCAGCGCGCCGGGCTTCCTGGGCCTGGTGGCCGCCACCCTGATCTGGAATTTGGGGATGCAGTTGACCGGCCCGTTCCTAAACCTCTATCTGGTGAAGACCCTCGGGGCCGACACCGCCATGGTCGGCTGGGTGGCGGCGGCGGCCAGCCTGGCGGCGCTGCTCACCCAGCGCCGGCTGGGCGCGTGGATCGACCGGCGCGGCAACCTGTGGGTGCAGGGGGCGCTGTCATTCGTCATCGTCTCGCTGCCGCTGGCCTGGCTGTCCTCCACCGCGCCCTGGCACATCGTCATCGTCAACGCCATCGGCGGCGTGATGTGGGCCGGCTACAACCTGGCCAGCTTCAACCTGCTGCTAGAGCTGGCCCCCGAGAAGGCGCGCGCCGAAGCCGTGGCGCTGTTCCAGATCGTCATCGCCGCCTGCGCCACGCTGGTGCCGATCCTCGGCGGGCACCTGGCCGACCTGTTCGGCTACCGCCCGCTCATGGCCATTAGCGCCGGGCTGCGGCTGCTGGCGGCGCTGGCCTTCGTCTGGTGGGTGGCGCGGCCGGCGGCGCGGCGGGCCAAGCTGGCGGCGGCCCCGGCCGAAAGTTAGGGTCGGCCGACGGCCCACGCAGGGAGACTCAAGGGATTTTGCGCCAGGGACTCGGGCGCGGCTATCAAAACTTCAGCCAGAGTCCGTTGGTCATTGCTCCTCTAAAGCGTATCGGCTACCTCGGCTACAGAATCCGTTGCCAATTTCTCTTACCGGGGTAGGGCGAACAAGCGTTATACTGTAATAGCATTACATTTTTCGCCCCACTCCGGAGAAGCTATGGAAACCGAACAGGAACCCCCCACTGAGCTTTTTGTTCAGCTCGGTCTTAACGCGCCCATCCTCGCCGCGCTAGACGAGCTGGGCTACGAAGCCCCCACGCCCATCCAGCAGCACACCATTCCGCTGCTGCTGGCCGGCCGCGACGTCATCGGCCAGGCGCAGACCGGCACCGGCAAGACCGCCGCGTTTGCTCTGCCGATCCTCAACCAGCTCGATCTGTCGGTCAACGCCGTGCAGGCGCTGGTGCTCACCCCGACGCGCGAGTTGGCCATTCAGGTGGCCGAGGCCGTGCACAGCTACAGCAAGCATCTGGGCCGCGTCAAGGTGCTGCCGATCTATGGCGGCGACCCGATCTCACGGCAGATCAGCCGGCTGCGGGCCGGCGTGCATGTGGTGGTCGGCACCCCCGGCCGGCTGATGGACCACGTCCGGCGCGAGACGCTGACCTTTGCCGCCCTGCGCACGGTCGTGCTGGACGAAGCCGACGAGATGCTGCGTATGGGCTTCCTCGAAGACGTCGAGTGGCTGCTGAGCCAGATGCCGGCCGCGCGTCAGACCGCGCTGTTCTCGGCCACCATGCCCAAAGAGGTGCGCCAGATCGCCGACCGCTACCTGCACAACCCGGCCACCTCCGCCATCGGCCAGAAGACCATGACCGTGCCGACGGTCGAGCAGCACTCGCTGCACGTGCCCGAGAGCCAGAAGCTCGAAGCGCTCTCGCTGCTGCTGGAGACCGAAATGGTGTCGGGCGAGGCCATCCTGATCTTTGCCCGCACCAAGCTGCGCGTGGCCGACCTGGCCGAGCGCCTGCAAGCGCGCGGCTATGCTGTTGAGCCGATGCACGGCGACCTGAACCAGTCGCAGCGTGAGAGCGTGCTGCGCCGGCTGCGGGCCGGGCAGGTGGAGATCGTCATCGCCACCGACGTGGCCGCGCGCGGGCTGGATGTCGAGCGCATCGCTCGCGTCATCAACTACGACATCCCCGGCGACGCCGAGAGCTACGTCCACCGCATCGGCCGCACCGCCCGCGCCGGCCGCGCCGGCAAGGCCATCATCTTCGTCACCCCGCGCGAAGAGCGCATGCTGCGCGAGATCGAGCGCTTCACGCGCCAGAAGATCACGCGCGGCCGCGTGCCCAGCCGCGCCGATGTCGCCACGCGCAAGCTCAAGCTGTTCAAGGAACGCCTGACGACGGCCCTACAGCGCGACGACCTGGAGCTCTACCTGGCGTTGATGTCGGAGATTGCCGCCGAGACCGGCCGCGACATGGTCGAGATCGCCGCCGCCGCCGCGCGCCTGGCCCACGGCGACCAGCCGCTGGTGGTGCCGATTGAGCCCGCCCCCGAGAGCGTGCCGGTGACTGAGGATGGCATGGTGCGGCTATTCATCGCCGCCGGCCGCGTCAGCGGTGTGCGCCCGGCCGACATCGTGGGAGCCATCGCCAACGAGGTCGGCGTGCCCGGCAAGGCTATTGGCGCAATTGATATTTACGACGACTTCACTTTTGTGGATGTGCCGGCCGAGTTCTACAAGCAGGTGATGGCGACCATGTCGGGCACCACCATTCGCAACCAGCCGGCGCACATCCGCCCGGCCACCGAGCGCGATGTGCGCACCACGCCCAGCCGCCGCCCGTACGCCGGCGACTCGCCGCATAGCCCGCGCGCCGGCGGCAAGCCGTATGTGCCCAAAAACAAGCGCTCCAAGCCGCTCGGGGAAGGTCGCAAGAAAAAGTAGCCCCGCGCGCTGACGCTCCCATAAGAAAGGCCGTGCTGAGCATAGGTGCTCAGCGCGGCCTTTCTTGTTGTGTCCTTGTAGCGGCGCGCTCGCCTGACGACGCGCTGCCGCTACACTTTCTCTTCTCTTATTCCGTGTACGCCCCCGTCGCGGCGGACGACACGGCGTTGGCGTACTTGGCCATCACGCCGGTCTTGTAGTTGGGCGCGTGCGGGGTCCAGGCGGCCATGCGCGCGGCCATTTCGCTGTCGGAAACTTCGACGCGCAGTTGCCGGCCGGCCACATCCACCACGATGAGGTCGCCGTCGCGCACGGCCGCCAACGGGCCGCCGCGCGCGGCTTCGGGCGCCACGTGGCCCACCATCAGCCCGCGCGTCGCGCCGGAGAAGCGGCCGTCGGTGATGAGCGCCACGTCTTGGCCGAGGCCCGCGCCCACCAGGGCGGCGGTCACGCCCAGCATCTCGCGCATCCCCGGCCCGCCCTTGGGGCCTTCGTAGCGGATGACGACCACGTCGCCGGCCACGATCTGGCCGGACTGCACGGCGGCGAAGGCGGCCTCTTCGTTGTCGAAGACACGCGCCGGCCCTTTATGCAGGTTGTGCTTCTCGCTGGTCACCTTGACCACCGCGCCGTCGGGCGCGAGGTTGCCGTGCAGGATCACCAACCCGCCGCTGGTCTTGAGCGGCTTGTCGAGCGGCACGACCACTTCTTGCCCCGGCGTCTCGACCGCCTGGGCGGCCTCTTCGGCCAGCGTGCGGCCAGTGACGGTCATGGTCTCGCCGTGCAGGTAGCCGCCCGCCAGCAGGCGCTGGGCCACCAGTTGGATGCCGCCGGCCTGGTGCAGATCGGTCGCCACGAAGCGCCCGCCCGGCTTGAGGTCGGCGATGAGCGGCGTGCGCCGGCTGATGACGTCGAAGTCGTCAATCTCCAGCTTGATGCCCAACTCGCGGGCGATGGCCAGCAGGTGCAGCACGGCGTTGGTCGAGCCGCCGGTGGCCGCGACGCAGGCGATGGCGTTCTCTAACGAGGCGCGCGTGATCAGGTCGCTGGGGCGCACATTGCGGCGCAGCAGGTCCATGACCAGCTTGCCGGCCTCGAAGGCCACGGCGTCTTTGTTGGCCGCCATGGCCGGGATGCCGTTGAAGCCCATGGGCGAGATGCCCAGGAACTCCATGACGGCCGACATGGTGTTGGCGGTGAATTGCCCGCCGCAGGCGCCGGCCGCCGGGCAGGCCACGTCTTCAATGCCCTTCAGGCGCTCGTCGCTCAGGTTGCCCGCGCCGTTCGCGCCGATGGCCTCGTACACATCCATCACGGTCACATCGCGGCCCTCGAAATTGCCGGGGGCGATCGAGCCGCCGTAGAGCACCAGCCCCGGCAGGTTGAGGCGGGCCAGCGCCATGACCATGCCGGGGTTGGTCTTGTCACACGCCGCCAGGCCCACGATGGCGTCGAAGTGGTTGCCGCGCGCCACCAGTTCAACCGAGTCGGCAATGACTTCGCGGCTGATGAGCGAGGTCTTCATGCCCTCGGCGCCCATGGTGATGCCGTCGGAGATCGAGACGGTGTTGAACTCCATCGGCGTGCCGCCGGCGGCGCGAATGCCTTCTTTGACCTTGGCCGCCAGGCGGCGCAGGTGGAAGTTGCACGGGCCGATCTCGGTCCAGGTGTTGGCGACGCCAATAATCGGGCGGCGCAGGTCGGCATCGGTGAAGCCGACGGCCTTGAGCATGGCGCGCGCCCCGGCGCGGCTGGGTCCGTCGGTGATGGTGTGGCTGTTGGTCTTCGGGCTATCCATAGTGCTCCTTTGCGGGTGACGCGTTTGGCGGGCGGCGACTGCCGCGCGCCTAATAGTACCACTGGAGCTTAGGCTAACTCAACCGAACTGACAAATGCCGAAGGAGTGTGTTTCAATTTGGGGGCAAAAACCTCAGGACCGGCGACGCTGCGCAAGGTGTAGGGTCGGGCTAATCCGCGCGCCCGCCGCCGGGTGATTGACTTACAGACCCGCGGTTCCCGGCGACCAGCAGGTTTACACGCCCTTGAGGGCCGCTGCCGCTTTGGGCCAGCCAGAAATTTTTACCAGGGGCGGGGGGCAAGCCCATCCGCCCCTGGTAAAAATTTCCTTCGGTCAGATAGGCAATCTCGCAGCCCCCCATTGCGGTGAGAACAAGTCTCGACGTTGCCGGCCACCCAGTCTTTTTCCAACTTGGCCCCCAAATTGAAATGCTCCCATGCCGAAGGGGAGGTCGGAAGTCGGAGAAAACCTCTGGCCACGAGTTACCCGAATTTGGGTCGGCGAGGGTAGCGCGGTTGCGCAAGGGGCGGTGCTTGAAAACAACCGGGCCGGTCAATGCTACTGACCGGCCCGGCTGTATGTGACTGATGAACCGGCGCTTACGCGATCGGCGCTAGCAGGTCGAACATCAACTGCCAGCCCTGCTCGCTGCCGCCCGCCACGTCTGGCGGCAGGTGGCGCAGCTCTTGGGCGATGTCGACGCCGGACTGGGTAAAGGTCAGCTGGCAGCCGTCGCCGTCGGGTTCGATCTCGACCGTGATGGTGTCAGCGTTGGGCGAGAATTGCAGCATCTGAAAGGTGAACACCAGCTTGTACGGCCGGGTGATCTCCAGATACTCGCCGCTGGCGACGTAGTCGGCGCCGCCGCGCTTGGCGGTGATGGCCCACCGGCCGCCGGTGCGCGCGTCGCGCTGGGCAGACCAGGCCTCGTCGCCGGGCATGGCGAACAGCCACTGGCGCATCTTGGCCGGGTCGAGCCAGGCGTCGAACACGCGCTCGGGCGAGGCCTCGAAGCGGCGGGTGAGGCGCAGCGAGCGTTCGGGTCCTTGATCCAACATCGCGCTGCCGTCCGCTAACCTGGGGCTTGCCAGATTTTTACGAAGTTTCCGCAGGTGTCGTCGAATACGGCCTCAACGCCGAAAGGCGTCGGGCTGGGGGGCTGCTGGAATTTGACACCTTTGGCCGTCAGCCGCTCGTACTCGTCCTGAATATCTTTTGTGCCAAACACGATCACCGGCATGCCCTCGGCGTACAGGCCGGTCTGGTAGGCCTTAGCCAAGGGGTGGTCGTTCGGCTCCAGCAGCAGGCCGGTGCCGCCGGCGTCGCTCGGCGCCACCACAATCGCCAACCTCATTTCCGGCATAAACATCCGCTCGTCAAAGCCGAGCACCTCGGTGTAGAACTTGAAGGCGGCCAGCGGGTCGTTGACTTGAATGCTCGTCATACCAATAACCATCGGTCAGTCTCCTGTCTTGACATAGGGCGCGGCCGCCGCCGCGTCTTCGGCTTTGAGCATGGTGTCGAGCGCATCGAGCTGCTCGGTCCACAGGTCTTCGTAAAAGCGCAGCCAGGCGTCGGCGGTGGCGAGCACGGCCGGCTCGAGGCGGAAGATGTGAGTGCGGCCCTGCACGTGACGGCGCACCAGCCCGGCCTCTTCCAGCACGCGCAGGTGCTTCGACGCCCCCGCGAACGTCATCTGCTCGAACGGCTGGGCCAGTTCGCTGATGTTGCCCTCGGCCGACGCCAGGCGGCGCAGCATGGCGCGCCGGGTGGGGTTGGCGAGGGCATTGAACACACGATCCAGGGCGGGAGAGTCTTGTAATACCATCTGGTTCAATAATACACGGAGGCGAGGGGATTGTCAACTAGGTGGTATAGCTTTGTGGTTTTTGCCGCGAGTTAGCACGAATGGGGGGATGCGGGGCGACGGGGCTGGTGGCCTGGGCTAAAGAGTCGGCTGGGTGGCGCCATGATACTAAAGATGAGATTCCTCACCGCGCCAATTGCGCTCTGTAACTACGCCCCAGCGAGCGGAGGTTCAGAATGACAACAGTGTGGGAGTGGAGTTGGCCGGCCGCCACATTGAAATGCTCCCTTTAGCGCTGGCAACTTGACACCGCGCGGCCCTTCGCATTAGCATGACCACGAAGCGCAGATAGCCACTCACTCAAGAAGAAGGTCAACTATGTCACTCGGTCGCGCCCGCAATCACGGCTGCCGCATTTCAGACGCCTGGCAGGTGGCAGGCATGCGGACTTTGATTCTCGAAAACGATCTGCTGCGCGTCACCGTGCTGGTGGATCGCGGCAGCGACATCATCGAGTTCCGCTACAAGCCGCGCGACCTCGACTTCATGTACTACGGGCCGGCGGGCATCCGCAACCCCAACCGGGGCGTGCCGTCGGCCTTCACCGACAGCCCGTTCCTCGATTACTACCTGGGCGGCTGGAACGACATCCTGCCGAGCGGCGGGCCGATGACGACCTACAAAGGCGCCGCCCTGGGCCAGCACGCCGAGATCAGCCTGATCCCGTGGGAGTATGCGATTGACGTAGACACGCCCGAGAAGGTGAGCGCACGGCTGTGGGTGCGGCCCCTGCGCACGCCGTTCTTTGTCGAGAAGACCCTCAGCCTGGAGCCGGGCAGCGCGGCGCTGATGATCACCGAACGGGTGACCAACGAAAGCGGCGAGCCGCTGCACCTGATGTGGGGGCAGCACATCGCCTTCGGCCGGCCGTTTTTGGATGATGAGACCGTGATCGATGTGCCGGCGCACCGCTTCATTGTGCACGACGCGATCGAGGGCTACGAGCCGCGCCGCTTTCAGCCCAACCACGACAGCGCCTGGCCGCTGACGATCTCTCCAGCGGGCGAGTTAGTCGACGCCAGCCGCATCCCGGCTTACGGCGCGAAGGCGCAAGAGCTGGCCTACCTGGCCGAGTTGAGCGACGGCTGGTATGCCCTCACCAACCCGGCCAAGCAAATTGGTTTCGGCATTCATTTCGACTACCAGCTGTTTCGCTACGTGTGGCTGTGGCAGCAGTTGGGCGATGTGGCCGGCGGTTTCCCATGGTGGGCGCGCACCCACACCGTGGCGCTGGAGCCGTGGACTAGCTACCCGACCAATGGCCTGAACGAGGCGATTGCCAATGGCACGGCCGTGCCGCTGGCCCCTG
This sequence comes from Anaerolineales bacterium, assembly GCA_038252885.1. Taxonomy (GTDB): domain Bacteria; phylum Chloroflexota; class Anaerolineae; order Anaerolineales; family UBA6663; genus JADZEK01. The sequence continues at coordinate 8,361 of JBBRZY010000157.1, forward strand.
GCGCGCACATCGCGAGCAGCCTGTGCGCGGTGGCCTACACCGGCCTCGAGCGCGTGAGCGGCGTCAGCGCCACGGGCCAGGTGACGGGCACGCCGGCGCGCTAACGGCCCGGCGGGCGGCGGGAGGCGAGCGATGCAGCCTGGCGTGTCGTCCCGGCGCTACCTGGGGCTGGGGCTGCTGGCGGGGCTGGGGCTGGCCTATGTGGTGGGGCTGCTGGGGCGCACCACGCTGCTGGGCAGCCCGCAACTAGACGGCAGCCTGGGCATTCTGCTGGGGCTATACCTCGGCTCGCACCCGGCCGCTAATAGCATTGACCTGATGTTCATTGGACGTGGGGGACGTGGGGGGCGCGCGCAGCGCAGCCCGGCGCCCTGGCTGGCGCTCAATGCGCTGGTGCTGCTGGTCAGCCTGCTGGTGATTGCGCTGGGCGCGGTGCAG
>JBBRZY010000158.1:0-8727 GCA_038252885.1 Anaerolineales bacterium
CATCACCCAGGTCATCATGAACCTGGCCGACAACGCCTTCAACTACAGCCATCCTGGTGGGCGCATCACGCTCAAAGCGACCTACTTCCCCGACGAGAAGGAAGTGGTGGTCGAAATCACCGACACCGGCATCGGCGTCGCCGCCGACGACCAGGTGCGCCTGTTCGATCGCTTCTATCGCGGCGAGGATGCGTTGGTGCTGGCCAGCGCCGGCACCGGGCTGGGCCTGGCCATCGCCCGCCAATTGATCGAAATGCACAGCGGCCGATTGTGGCTGGCGCGCTCTGAGCCGGGCCAGGGCAGCACCTTCGCTTTGGCGTTGCCGGTGGCCGGCCCGCGCTGACCTCGGATTGTTAAGGGAAACCGCATGACCAAAATTCTTGTTGCCGAAGATGAACGCGACATTCAATTCTTAATCGCCTTTGCCCTCCAGGCGGCGGGCTATGAGGTGCTGACTGCCAACAACGGCGAGGAAGCCGTCGCTAAAGTCATCGCTGAGTTGCCCGCGCTGGTGTTGACCGATGTGCGCATGCCCAAGATGACGGGCTACGAGGCCTGTCGCCAGATCAAGTCGAACCCGGCCACCAAGCACATTCCGGTGGTTTTCCTGAGCGCCAAGGGGCAGGAGGCCGAGGTGCAGAGCGGCATGGACGCCGGCGGCGACGCCTACCTGCTCAAGCCGTTTGAGGTGAGCCAACTGACGAAGAAGGTGGCGGAGATCTTGGAGATGACCAAGCCGGCCGCCGCCGCCTAGCCCGCCTCGGACCCATTGAGCCGACTGACGCTGTGAGCGCCCTGATCATTGATGACGAGTTGGTGCACTACGAGGTCCTCGGCCGCGGTCGGCCGTTGATCTTTGTGCACGGTTGGCTCGGCTCGTGGCGCTACTGGATCCCGACCATGCAGGTGGCCAGCGCCGAGTACCGCGCCTATGCCGTGGACCTGTGGGGTTTCGGCGACACGGCCAAGGTGCCGGCGCGCTACACGCTCGACGCCCAGGCCGATTTGCTGGCGCGCTTTATGAACCAGCTCGGCATCCTCAAGGCGGCCTTTGTGGGCCACGGCTTGGGCGGCGCGGTCGTGCTGCGCTTCGCCCGCAAGTATCCCGAGTTGGCCGACCGCGCCATGAGCGTCAGCCTGCCGCTCACGGGTGCGGCCATTAATGCCCGCTTGGTCAACGGCACCGCGGCCGCCGTCAGCCTGATTGAGTGGCTGCTCGGCAAAGGCCCGACCGTGGACCCCATCAGCCGCGAGGCCGCCAAGGCCGACCCGGCCGCCATGGAGTTAAGCGTGAAGGCGGTGATGGAGCAGGAGCAGCGCGCCGCGTTGGCCGACCTGCGCCCGTCGGTGCTGCTGGTCTATGGCGACAAAGACCCCCTGATTGCGTCGCCCGACGAGGCCGCGCTCGAAGGCCTGACCGGCAACCTGCACAGCCTCGGCCTCGAAGACTCGCGCCACTTTCCCATGCTCGACGAGGCGGCCAAGTTCAACCGCCTGCTGACTGACTTCCTCTCCCTCAAGTCCGGCGAAAGCCTCTCCAACCTCGGCCTCAAGGACGAGTGGAAGCGGCGCGTGCGATAAGGACACCACTGACCTTGACCATCAACCCTTGGCTAATCATCGCGATCGTTGTAGTCGTGCTCGTCCTGGCGGCGGCTGTCGGGCTGTTCGTTTGGTGGCGGCGGCGACAAGAGCCGAACTTGGCCTGCCCCCGCTGTAAGACCGAGTTTGACCCTGATGTTTGGACGGTGCGCAACAAACGACAGCATTACAAGGGCCGTCACACCATTACCCCGGTCTACAAATGCCCCAAGTGCGGCCTCGAGCTGAACCCGTTGGAGATGCTCTAATACTTCAGCCGCACCAACCTTAAAAGCCAGGGCGCAGCGCCGATCACCCGGCCCTGCGCCCTTTGTTGTCTCTCCGACTTCTGACTTCCGACCCCTGACTTCTAGCCCTTCTGCGCCACGGCCGCCTTGTGCTGGGCGACGAGCTCGCGCCTGAGCACCTTGCCGACAGTGGTCTTGGGCAACTCGGGCCGGAACTCGATCAGCGTGGGCACCGCAAACTTGGGCAACTTGTCGGCGCACCAAGCTTTGATGTCGTCGGCGGTGGCGGTTTCGCCAGCCTTGAGCACCACCCAGGCCTTGACCGTCTCGCCGCGCTTGGGGTCGGGCACGCCGGCCACGCCCACCTCTTGCACCTTCGGGTTCAGCGCGATGGCCTCTTCCACGTCGCGCGGCCACACCTGGTAGCCGCCCGGCTTAATCAGCTCCTTCTTGCGGTCCACGATGTAGAAGTAGCCGTCGGCGTCCATCTTGGCAATGTCGCCGGTGTAGAGCCAGGGCGCGCCGCCGGCCGGGTCGGGCTGCAGCGTGCTGTTGGTCTCGGCCGGCATGTTCCAATAGCCTTTGAACACCTGCGGCCCGCGCATCACCAGCTCACCGGCCTCGCCCGGGGCCACTTCGGTCTGGCCGTCCTCCAGCGACACCAGGCGCACCTCCATGTCAGGGAAGGGCATCCCAATCGAGCCTTCTTTGCTGGGACCATTGAGCGGATTGCAGTGTGTGGCCGTGGGTGCTTCCGACAGGCCATAGCCCTCGAACAACTTGCCGTTGGTCAGTTTCTCAAACGTCGTGCGCGTCTCTTGCAGCAGCGCGGCCGAGCCCGAGATGCAGGCGTTGATCGAGCTTAGATCGTACTTGCCGGCCTTAACGTCCGGGTGGTTGTTGATGGCGTTATACATGGCCGGCACGCCGGGGAAGAGCGTGGGCCGGTGCTTGGCAATGTTCTCGAGCACATCCTTCAGGTTGCGCGGGTCGGGGATCATCACCAGCGTCGCGCCCAAGGCCATGCCCAGCGCCATGCCGGCGATCATACCGTAGGCGTGAAACATCGGGATCGCCAGCAGGGTCACTTCTTCGCCGGGCTTCATGCCCACCATCCACGCCAAAATCTGGTAGGTGTTGGCGACCAGCCCGCCGTGCGTGGCAATCGCCCCCTTCGACAGGCCAGTGGTGCCGCCCGAGTATTGCAGCAGCGCCATGTCGGCGCTGGTGACGGTGACCGCTGGGCGCGGGGCGTTGGCCTGTTGCGCCAGCAGGTCTTTGAGCCACAGGTCGCCGGGGGCCAGCGTGATCTGGTGGCCGCCCTTCTTCTCCTTGCCGGTCAGCGCGAACAACAGCGCCGTGAGGGGCGGCAGCTCTTCTTTGAGATTGCTCACGATCAGGCGCTTGAGCTTGGTCTGCGCCTGCACGTCCTTGATGCGCTGATAGAAGTTGCTCATCACCACCATCAACTCGATGCCCGAGTCTTCCAGTTGGTGGATGATCTGTGGTGGGGAGTAGAGCGGGTTGGTCGCTACGACCACCCCGCCGGCCTTGAGAATGCCGTAGTAGACGTAGACGAACTGCGGCGTGTTGGGGATGAACATGCCCACCCGGTCGCCCTTTTTGACGCCTTGGGCCACTAACGCCGCTGCCACACGGTCGCTAAGCGCGTTCATCTGCTTGTAGGTGATGGTGCGGCCCTTGAAGATGGTGCAGGCGCGGTCGGGGTACTTGGCGGCCGACTCTTCTAGGAAGCCATAGAGGGGCTTCTCGGGGTACGGCGCCAGGGTCGCCGGCACACCTTTGTCGTAGTGCTCCAGCCAGGGCTTGGCATCCATGCGCGCATCCTCCGGGGGGTGGGCTTCGCCGGCGTTTGGGTGGGGCGAAGGACCGGGAGTATAGAACGGTGGCGGGGCAGCGTCAAACGCGGCGCGCGCCCTACCCGCCCGGCAGCTCGCGCACTTGCAGGTCAGAAAAGGCCACCACGGCCGGGCCGGCCTTGCCGGGGGCCAGCACCACGCGGATGCGGCCGGCGGCGTAGCGGTCGTCGTGGAGCGAGGCCGCCAGCACGCCGTTGAAGTACACGCGCAGTTGGTCGCCGCGCAGCACCAGCCGCAGCCGGTTGGCGTCGCCCCAGTTGCTGCGCAGGGCCGGGTGCGCCGCCCATGAAACTAGGTCGCCGCCCCAGGCAGTTTTGTCGTGCCAGCCAACGTTGAACGTGCCCTGGGCCGAGATGCGCACGGCGTAATCGCCGGGGTCCCACGAGCGCACTTCGAGGCCGGCACTGGCGTAGTCATACACGCCGGAGATGAAGCGGATGGTCAGGCTGACGTCGAAGTCATCCAGCGGGCCGGGGGTGCGCACGACGGGGTGGATCAGGTCGGAGCTGGGGAAGGTGGCCCACAGCTCGGCCGGCGAGCCCGGGCGGAACTCGAGATTGTCGGGGGTGCTCACCAGCCAGCCGGGCAGCTCTGGGTCGCGGAAGTCGGCCCCCAAGATCAGGTCGCCCATCGTCGGCTCAGGGGTCATAGAAGTTGGGATCACAAAGGAGTTGCCGCAGTAGGTGCAGGCGGCCACACTGCCACGCACCGTGCGCACGTCAATGGCGGCGCCGCAGTTGGCGCAGTTGAGGTCTTGGGCTGGCATGGTCTAGACCGCCGCCCCGGCCAATTCGGCGGATAGGATCGAACGCAGGGCGTCGCGCTTGGCGGTGCCGCCCAACAGCTCTAGCCGGCGCACGCCCAACGGGTCAATCGCTTGGCGCAGCAGCCGCACTTCTTCGGGTGTTGGCGGTGGAGTCTCGGCGCAGTCGGGCGCCACTTCGAGCGGGAAGCCGGTCTTGGCCTGCACTTGCCGGAGCGTGGCGCCGGTGTGGAGCGAGGTCAACCGCATCCGGCCGTTGGCAAAATCGAATTGGCCCAGGTCGGTGACGAGGTAGCGCGGGCCGGCCCCCTGGGTGCGGTGGGCCACATGCCCCAACCCGGCCACGTAGTCCACCTGCGGCACAAAGGTCACCCGTGAGTGGCGCGGCACGTATAGGCAGACGTTGTCTTCATAAGTGGTGACGTCAGGGATGCCGCCGGTGCCGGGCAGCCGCAAGCGCGGGTGGGCGTAGTCGGCGCCGATGGCGATGTTATTGAAATTGCCCACGGCATCCATCTGGGCTGGGCGGAAGAACTCCAGCGGGCGCAGGCGCGGCAACACTTCGGTGACAGCGCGCGCGAACCCCACCGACACCACCGCCTTGTCGAGCCAGAAGGCTTCGACGCGCGCCAGGCCGAGCGGGGCCCAGTCTTGGCAGATGCCCTGCCCGATGGCCGAGGCGAACAGCAAATTGGGGGCGTGGGTGCACTTGGCCAGCAGGTAGCCGGCGGCCACCAGCGGGGTGGCGATGCCTTGCGCCACCACCACGCCGTCAGGAATCTGGCGGGCGATACATACCGATATGAGTTCGTCAATCGTGTAGTCGGTCATAGGTGGGCGTTATTCTACCGTCAAACGCGGCGACGCGGAAACATCCGAACCGGCCTGAGTGTATTTCAGTTTGGGGGCAAAAACCTCAGGACCGGCGACGCCTGCGCAAAGCGGTGGGTCGCGCTAATCCGCGCGCTCGCCAGCCGACTCGCCGCCGAGGTGATTGACTTACAGACCCGCGGTTCCCTGCGACCAGCGGGTTTAGCCGCCCTGGCGGGCCGCTGCCGCTTTGGGCCAGCCAGAAATTTTTATCAGGGGCGGGTGGGCAAGCCCACCCGCCCCTGATAAAAATTTCCTTCGGTCAGATACGCAGTCTCACAGTCACCCATTGCGGTGAGAACCAGTCTCGACGTTGCCGGCGACCCAGTCTTTTTCCAACTTGGCCCCCCAACTGAAATGCTCCCCCGGCCTAGCCGTGTTGGCTGGCCGCCCCGCCTCGGGGTAAAATTCATCGGCGCGGCGCAAGCGTGGGCCGCGCCCATACGCGTTGGAGGTCTCCCGATGACGTTTCAAGCTTATCTAGACGCAGTCAAGGCCCAGACCGGCAAGACGCCGGCCGATTTCGCGCCGCTGGCGAAAAAGAAGGGTCTGGTGAAAGTGGGCGAGATCGTGGCCTGGCTAAAGGCCGACTACGCGCTGGGGCATGGCCACGCCACCGCCGTGGCCCACGTGCTCACCACCGCCGGCCAGCCCCCAGTCAGCGACGACGACGCCATCGCCAAGCACTTCGCCGGTAAAAAAGCGGTCTGGCGCCAGCCGTACGACAGCCTGCTGGCCAAGCTTCACAAATTCGGGCCGGATGTGCGCGTCGGGGCCGGCAAGAGCTACCTGAGCCTGCTGCGCGGCGACAAAAAGTTTGGCATCCTCATCCCGGCCACGCCCGAGCGCTTCGACATCGGCCTCAAGCTCAAGGGCGTGCCGGCCGAGGGGCCGCTGGAGGCCGGCGGCGACTGGAACGCCATGGTCACCCACCGCGTGCGCATTACCGCCCCCAAGGACATCAACGCCCAGGTGCTGGCTTGGCTCAAGCGCGCCTACGAAGCGGCCGGCTAACCGCGCCCATTTGCCCCGCCGCTCAATCTGGCTATGATGGTCCGCACCATGGAACCGATCACCCTCACCCCCATCGGCCGCCTGCACACGCCCTACTCGGAACCAGTGGGTATGCCCATCCAGTCCGTCGGCGCAGCGGGCGCGCCCGGCTGGATCGCGCTGGAGCCCGAGTACGCGGCTGGGCTGCAAGACCTGGCGGGCTTCGAGTTCTTGATCCTGCTCTACCATCTGCACCGCATGACGCGCGTCAGCCTGACCGTCACGCCCTATCTCGATGACCAACCGCACGGCGTGTTCGCCACCCGCGCCCCGCAGCGCCCCAATGCGCTTGGGCTGTCGGTGGTGCGGCTGGTGCGCGTCGACGGCTTGCGGGTTGACATTGCCGACGTCGACATGCTCGACGGCACGCCGCTGCTCGACATCAAACCCTACGTGCCCACCTATGATGTGCGCGTGACCGACCAGATTGGGTGGTACACCGGCAAGGTCAGCGGGGTGTACCAGGCCCGCGCCGACCAACGCTTCGTCAAATAAATTCGTCCGGCGCCGGCCTGCGCGCCACCAGACCCCAGGAGGGTGAAGCATGGAACACAAACTCTGGATCAACGGTGAGTGGGTCGACAGCAACGGCGGCAGCCGCATGCGCGTGGAGAACCCGGCCACCGGCGCAACCCTGGGCGAGGTAGTGAACGGCAGCCGCGCCGACGTCGACCGCGCCGTGCTGGCCGCCCAGGCCGCCTTTGCGGATGGCCGCTGGTCCAAGAAAACCCCTGCCGAGCGCTCCAAGGTGCTGTGGAAACTGGCTGACTTGATCGAAGCCCAGGCCGAAGACCTGGCGCGGGTCGAGTCGGAGAACACCGGCAAGCCCTACAAGTACGTCAGCCTGGGCGGCGACATCCCCTTCGCGGTCGACAATCTGCGCTTCTTCGCGGCCGCCGCGCGCGACACGCACGGCTCGCACGCCGGCGAATTCATGGCCGGTTACACCTCCATGTACCGCCGCGAGCCAGTTGGCCCGGTGGGCCAGATTGCGCCCTGGAACTACCCATTAATGATGGCCGTCTGGAAGATGGGCCCGGCCCTGGCGGCGGGCTGCACGGTGGTGCTCAAGCCGGCCCCCGGCACGCCGCTGACCACGCTGATGCTGGCCGACCTGCTGACCGAGGCGGGCGTGCCGGCCGGCGTGGTCAACATCGTCACCGGCGACAACGACACCGGCCAGGCCCTGGTGGAGCACCCAGCCCTACGCATGATCAGCCTGACCGGCTCGACCGCCACCGGCAAGAAGATCATGCGCACCGCCGCCGACACGCTCAAGCGCGTCCACCTGGAGCTGGGCGGCAAAGCGCCGATCATCGTCTTTGACGACGCCGACATCGAACTGGTGGCGGCCAAGGCGGCGATGGCGGCCACGCTCAATACCGGGCAAGACTGCACCGCCGCCACGCGCATCTACGCCCAGCACAGCAAGCTGGGCCAGGTGCAGGAGGCCGTGGTGGCGGCCATGCGCGGCGTCAAGGTCGGCCTGCCGTTCGACGACGACACGCAGATGGGGCCGCTGATCTCGCGCGGCCAGCGCGAGCGCGTGGGCGGCTTTGTAGACCGGGCGCGGGCGGCCGGGGCCAAGGTGCTGATCGGCGGCGGCGCGCCAGAGCACTTCCCCGAGGGCTACTATTACGCGCCGACCGTCATCAGCGGGGCCGACCAGCAATCCGAAGTCATTCAGAGCGAGATCTTCGGCCCAGTGGTCACGGTCAGCAGCTTCGAGGACGAGGCCCAGGCCGTCACCTACGGCAACGACGTGCTCTACGGGCTGGCGGCCTCGGTCTTCACCCGCGACATCGGCCGCGCCATGCGCCTATCGGCCCAGTTGGAGTTCGGCACAGTCTGGATCAACGACCACATGCCGCTGACCTCCGAGACGCCGCACGGCGGCTTCAAGCAGTCAGGCTTCGGCAAAGACCTGTCGGCCGAGGCCATGGGCGACTACCAGATCACCAAGCACGTGATGATCGCGCAGGCGTAGAGCCGGCCGCACGTCGTCTTAAAAACAAAGGTCGGGGCCAATCAGCGGAGCTGATTTGCCCCGACCTTTTTACGCCCGCACGGTGAACTGCACCGCGCCGAGCGCGATCACCAGCAAGCTGACCAGCAGCACCAGGGCATTGAGCGCCAGCCAGGGCGCCGGGCTGCGCTGCGCGCGCCCCCCACGTCCCCCACGTCCCCCACGTCCAATGAACATCAGGTCAATGCTGTTAACGGCCGGGTGCGAGCCGAGGTATAGCCCCAGCAGAATGCCCAGGCTGCCGTCCAGTTGCGGGCTGCCCAGCAGCGTGGTGCGCCCCAGCAGCCCCACCACATAGGCCAGCCC
>JBBRZY010000159.1:0-8699 GCA_038252885.1 Anaerolineales bacterium
GCGCGTCTACAGCCCCCAGCTCGACAACGCCCGCGACGTGCTGGTCTACCTGCCGCCGTCCTACGCCGCCCGCGACCGCGCCTACCCCGTCGTCTACATGCAAGACGGCCAAAACCTGTTCGACGCCGCCACCGCCTTTGCGGGTCAAGAATGGCAGGTCGATGAAACGCTGCAAGCGCTGAGCGGCGAAGGTCTGGAGGCCATCGTCGTCGGCCTGCCCCACGGCGGCGACTCCCGCCTGGCCGAGTACAACCCCTTCCCGGCGCGCGGCGGGCGCGGCGAACGCTATCTGGCCTTCGTCGTCGAGACCGTCAAGCCGCTCATCGACGCCAGCTTTCGCACTCAGCCCGAGCGCACGAGCACCGTGCTGGCCGGCTCGTCCATGGGCGGCCTCATCAGTTTCTACGGCTACTTCCGCCATCCCGACGTCTTCGGCGGCGTCATCGCCATGAGCCCGGCCTTTTGGTACGCCGGCCGCCCACTGCATCACTTCATCACCCAGGCCCCGCTGCGGCCCGGCCGCGTCTACCTCGACCGCGGCGCCACTGAGCAGGGCGGCGCGCGCCGCATGGCCGATCTGCTCTTTTCGCTGGGGTATGCGCGCGAAACGCAACTGCGCTACGTCGAAGAAGACGGCGGCGAGCACAACGAGGCCTCCTGGGCGCGCCGCCTGCCCGACGCCCTGCGCTACGTGCTCCAACCTTGATGACCACCGGCCTAATCATCGGCAAGTTCCTGCCGCCCCACGCCGGCCATCAGGCGCTGATTGATTTCGCCTCTACCCAGGTCGATCACCTCACCCTCGTTCTTTTCTCAAAATCGGCCGAGCCTATCTCTGGCTCGCTGCGCGCTGGCTGGCTGCGCGAGCTTTATCCCGCCCTCGAGCTTCACCACATTGACCGCGACGCCCCGGTGGATTTCGCTTCCCCCGCCGCCTGGGACTTCTGGGTCGCCGCCCTCCGCGCCGCGCATCCCGCCCCGGTAGACCTGGTCTTCTCCTCCGAACCCTACGGACCTGAGTTGGCCCGCCGCCTCTCTGCCCGCCACGTCGCCTTCGACCCCGACCGCCGCGCCGTGCCCATCACCGCCACGCAGATTCGCCAAGACCCGTTTACCCACTGGCGCTTCCTCGCACCGCCCGTGCGCCCCTACTTTGTGCGGCGCGTCGCCATCGTCGGCGCCGAGTCCACCGGCAAGACCACCCTGGCCCAGGCCCTCGCCGCGCACTTCGCCACCGTCTGGGTGCCGGAGTTCGCCCGCGCCTATCTCCTCGCGCGCGGCGCCGTCGCCACCGAGCCAGACATGCTCACCATCGCGCAGGGCCAGGCCGAGGCCGAAGACCACCTGGCGCGTCAGGCCAACCGCCTGCTCATCTGCGACACCAACGTGCTCACTACCCAGCTTTGGTACGAGCACTACTTCGGCGCGCCGCCTGCCACCCTGAGCCGCCTCGCCACCGAGCGCACCGCCCACCTGTACCTTCTGTGCGCCCCCGACGTCCCCTGGGTGCCCGACGCCCTGCGCGACTCGCCCGCCGAGCGCGGCTGGTTCCACCAGCGCTTTCAGCAAGCGCTAGACGCCCAGAACTTGCCCACAGTCACCCTCTCCGGCCCGTTCGCCGGCCGCCTCGCCCCGGCCGTAGCTGCTGTGGCGGCGCTCCTCGCCCCGCCCTGATTTTGACCACAGCCCTCCACCGGGCATCACAAATCGCGGCAATTTCAAGTCAATATTGCCTCTTGCCAAAAGAACATAAATTCTATAGCATTTTTCACATGAACACCGCTCGCCCAAACACCCTCATCCCCACCTCCCTCCCCGCGCACATCGCAGGTGCGGTAGTGAATCCAACACCCGTGGCAGGCGCGGCAGCAATATCAACACCAGTTCCAGGCGCGGCAGGTGCGGCAGCAAATTCGACAAATTCGTCCGGCGCGGCACTTGTGGCACTCGGGACACTTCTACCAACAAATCCCTCAGGCGCGGCACTCGTGGCACTTGGGACACTTCTACCAACAAATCCCTCCGGCGCGGCACTCGTGGCACTCGGGACACTTCTACCAACAAATCCCTCCGGCGCGGCACTCGTGGCACTTGGGACACTTCTACCAACAAATCCCTCCGGCGCGGCACTCGTGGCACTTGGGACACTTCTACGAACAAATCCGTCCGGCGCGGCACTTGTGGCACTCGGGACACTTCCACGAACGGAACGAGTCCTCTTCGCCGTGGCGCTCAGTACACTTAGTACAGTCAGTGCACTTCTACCAACAAATCCTTCCGCCAGGACACTCAGGACACTCAATACACCTCCACCACCACCCCAGCCCACCGACCACCTCCGACTGCTCAGTCGCGCCTGGCTCCCTTTTTCTCTTTCTTTTTCTTTTTTCTCTGCTCTTCATCCTTGACACCCCCTCCCCAAGCATGCTACACTCCTTCGCATCGTAACGGTCCAACCACCTATCCTCTAACGAAAGGAGGCGCAACATGCTTGCAACCAGCACCACTTCCGGCTTCACCAACCTGTCGCCGTGCATGTTCGCGCCTCTGGACTAACCGCTCAAGGGTTCCTCTGAATCTCTGACGGCCACAGGTGCAACCTGTGGCCGTTTTGTTTCCCCCGACACAACTCCAACGGTCACCCCAAACGGCGACCCGGCGTCTGCCCTGCTCTGCGGGCAGGCTATCCGGCTCCGGGTCAACCCGCGTCCCTGACGCCTGCGTTTGCAATAGGACCGTTCACCAGATGCCTTCACCCTATTCCTTAGTGAGCCCGATCACCAGCTCCATAGCTTGCCCCACCACCGGGGGCCGACAACCATGACCAAGCACTCCGTCACCCAACTGCTCGCAGACGACGAGCCGCTGGTCGGCCGCGCCACGCCCCGCGTCGAGCGCCGCCGCACCCAACCGCACGTGCCCAAGCTCAAGCGCTCCGACCTCCTCGCCGCCATCGTCGAGCGCGGCCAAACCGCCCGCCCCAACAGCCTGCGCCTGAGCGACACGCTCGACGTCACCAGCCAGGAGCGCGGCTGGGTCAGCGAGCACCTCGAGCTCTTCGCCCAAACCCGCGTCATCACCGCCGTGCTACGCCGCGTCAAAGGCGGCAAAGAGGCCAACGTCTACTGCTGCGCCGCCCACCCCGACACCGGGCTTGAGCTCATCGCCGCCAAGCTCTACCGCCCGCGCCTGCTGCGCAACCTGCGCAACGACGCCCGCTACCGCCAGGGCCGGCCCCTCCTCTCGTCCGACGGCGAGGCCATCGGCGCCAGCGACTGGCGCCTGCACAAAGCCATCGCCAAGAAGACCGCTACCGGGCTAGAGGCCATCCAGACCTCCTGGCTGGAGTACGAGTACCAGACCATGCAGCGCCTGCACACCGCCGGCGTGGACGTGCCGCGCCCCCTTAAGCGCGGCGAGAACGCCATCCTGATGGAGTACATCGGCGACGCCGTCATGCCCGCCCCGCCGCTCAGCCACATCGCGCTCGACCCGGCCGAGGCCCCGCGCCTATACGGCCGCCTGCTCGACAACCTCGAGGCCATGCTGGCCGCCCAGGTGGTCCACGGCGATCTGTCACCCTACAACGTGCTCTACTGGCACGGCCGCCTGAGCATCATCGACTTCCCGCAGGTGGTCGACCCGAACAACAATCCCGATGCCTACGCCATCTTCCGCCGCGATGTCGAGCGCCTCTGCGAGTACTTCGAGCGCTGGGGTGTGGCCAGCCAGCCCGCCCGGCTGGCGCGCGACCTGTGGCACAAACACATCCGGCCGACCTGGTAGGGAGCTTAGGAGCCAATGATGCCCACCCTGCGCCACGCCGATTTGCTCGACAACGACGCCTCCGAACCCGAAGCCTCTCCCCTAGAGGTGAGCGCCCCGCGCTCGCCAACTGCCAGCGCGCCACGCCGCAAGAAGCGCACCGACCACATCGTCCGCGACGCCCTGGTGCAGCACGCCCACGCCGCGCCTGTCACCGACCAAATGGGCACCGAGGGCCTGTTCAACCCCACCTTCACCTCGTCGTTCCACGAGCGCGAGTGGATCTTGACCTACCTCGGGCCGTTCTATGACGACAAGCAGATCACCGACGTGCTGGCCCGCGTCAAGGGCGGCAAAGAAGCCAACGTCTACTGCTGCGCCGCCCACCCCGGCACCGGCCTGGAGCTGATCGCGGCCAAGGTCTACCGGCCGCGCCAGTTCCGCCATCTGCGCAACGACCAGCGCTACCGCCAGGGCCGCGCCGTGCTCGACGACCGCGGCAAAGTCATCCGCGATGAAGGCATGTTGGTCGCCATCCGCAAGAAGAGCACCACCGGGCAGGAGGCGATTCATACCTCCTGGCTGGAGCATGAGTATCAGACCATGCTCACCCTGCACGCCGCCGGCGCCGATGTGCCGCGCCCGTTGGCGCGCGGCAACAGCACCATCCTGATGGAGTTCCTGGGCAAGGCCGACGCCCCCGCCCCCACGCTGCAGGCAGTGCAGTTGGAGCGCGACGAAGCGCTGCCCCTGTTCGAGCGGCTGATGGATAACGTCGGGCTGATGCTCAAGCACCAACTCATCCACGGCGATCTGTCGGCCTACAACGTGCTCTACTGGGAAGGCGACATCCGCATCATCGACTTCCCGCAGGTGGTGCACCCCGGCGACAACCCCGACGCCTTCGACATCTTCGCCCGCGACGTGCAGCGGCTGTGCCAGTACTTTGCGCGGCAGGGCGTGCCCTCCGACGCCAACGCCATCGCGCAAGACTTGTGGGCCCAGTACGGCCCCAAGCCCCGCAGCATCTTCGACGACCCGCCGCCCCTGACCGAGGATGACGGCGGGGAGGCCGACGTATGAGCGCCTATACGCGCCTTTTACGCCAATACCTGGGGCCGCAGCGCGGGCGGCTGGCCCTGCTGGCGCTGCTGCTCTTCACCGGCCTCGGCCTCCAGCTCGTCAACCCGCAGATCATCCGCTACTTCCTCGACGCCACGCAATCGGGCGGCAGCCAAAACGCGCTTCTGGCAGCGGCTGGGCTGTATGTGGCCTTCGCCTTTACGCAGCAAGCGCTGGGCCTGGCGAGCAGCTATGTCAATCAGCAGGTCACCTGGCGCGCCACCAACGCCCTGCGCTACGACCTGCTGCTGCACTGCCTGCGGCTCGACCTGGGCTTTCACAAGACCCACACGCCCGGCGAGCTCATCGAGCGCATCGACGGCGACGTGGGTGCGCTGGCCGGGTTCCTCTCACAGTTCATGCTGCAACTGGTGGCCAACAGCCTCCTGGTGCTGGGCATCTTGGCGCTCATGTTTCGAGAGGACTGGCGGCTAGGCCTCGGGCTGACGCTGTATGCCGCCGTCATGCTGCTCTTCCTGGGCCTGGTACAGCGGCCGGCGGCTAGGCTTTGGCAGGTCTACCGCGCCGCCAGCGCCGAGCTTTATGGCTACCTGGAAGAACGCATCGGCGGGGCGGAGGACATCCGTGCGGCCGGGGCCATGCCCTACGCGCTCCACCAACTGCTGACCCGGATGCGAACCCATCTGGAGCGGCACCGCGCCGCCACGGTAGCGGCCACGCTCATCTCAAACGGCACGAACGTGTTGACGGCTGTGTGTTACGCCGCCGGACTGGGGCTGGGCGTCTATCTCTACACCCAAGGCCAGGCCTCCATCGGCACCGCCTATCTCATCATGACCTACGTCGGCATGATCACGGCCCCGCTGCACGTCCTGCGCGGGCAGGCGCGCGACCTACAGCAAGCGGCGGCCAGTGTGCAGCGGGTGCAGGCGCTCCTCGCGCTGCAACCAGAGGTGACTGAACCAGCCGCGCCGGTGGACTTGCCGGCCGGCGCGCTGGGTGTCGCGTTCGACGCCGTGACCTTCCGTTATGAAGACAACGACGCTGTACTGCACAGCGTGGACTTCGAATTACAGCCGGGTAAAGTCCTGGGCGTGCTGGGTCGCACCGGCAGCGGCAAGTCGACCCTCACGCGGCTGTTGCTCCGACTGTACGACCCCAGCCTGGGCCGCATTCGCCTGGGCGGCGCCGATCTGCGCGCCACCGCGCTGAGCGACCTGCGGGCGCGCGTGGGCATGGTCACCCAAGATGTGCAGCTCTTCCAGGCCTCCATCCGCGACAACCTGAGCTTCTTTGACGATGACTTGCCGGTTGCCGACCTGACGCGGGCCTTGCAGGAACTGCGTCTGTGGGAGTGGGCCGCGGCCCGATCGGAGGGGCTGGGCACTACGCTCGCAGCCGGGGGCCAGGGTCTGTCGGCGGGCGAGGCGCAACTGCTGGCCTTCGCTCGCGTCTTCCTAAAAGACCCCGGCCTGGTGATCCTGGACGAGGCTTCGTCCCGCCTGGACCCGGCGACCGAAACACTGCTGGAGCGCGCCGTGGACCGGCTGCTGGCTGGGCGCACGGCCATCATCATCGCCCACCGGCTGCGCACGGTGCAGCGCGCCGACGACATCCTGATCTTAGAAGAGGGCCGCGTGGTCGAGTATGGGCCGCGGGTGGCGCTGGCGGCCGACCCTGGCTCGCGTTTTTACCATCTGCTGCAAACTGGCCTGGAGGCGGCCTTAGCATGACGACCACCACCGCCGTGACCAAGCCACCCACACTGCCGACCATGTTCTTCAACTGGCGGCTGATCACCTACAGCCCGGGCCCTTTCATGGTCCACTCGGTCCTAACAGTCATGGGTTTTTTGTTCCAGGTGCTGCCGGGGCTGATCCAGAAGCAAGTCTTCGACAAAATCACTGGCGCGTCGGCGGCCGAGGTCAACCTGTGGCTGTTAATCGCGCTGTTTGTGGGGGTCGAGGTGGCCCGCTTAGCCGTCACTGTGAGCGCCGACTGGTTCGGCATGAGCTTCCGGTTGATCACCTCTGTGCTGCTGCGGCGCAACATGTTCGCCAGCCTTCTGCGGCGGCGCGGCGACACCGCCCTGCCCGTGTCTCCCGGCGAGGCGGTCAACCGCATGCGCGAATACGAAGACGTAGGCCAGGTTTCAGACTTCCCCACTTGGTTCCCCGATGCGGTCGGCCAGGTGGGCGCGGCGCTGATCGCCATCGGCCTCATGGCTAGCATCAACTTGCAGCTGACAGTGGTGATCTTTGTGCCGCTGTTTGCCACGTTGGGCGTCACGCGGCTGACCTGGGACAAGTTGATGCTTTACTACCGTCTGAACGGCGAGGCCGGCGACGCCGTAACGGGCTTCTTGGGCGAGACTTTTGGCGCGGCCCAGGCGGTGAAGATCGCCAACGCCGAGGGCCATCTGGCCCGCCACTTCGCGCGGCTGAACGAAACCCGGCAGAAGGCCGATGTGCGTGTCCAAATGCTACGCAGCCTGCTTAACACCATCGTCGGCGCCTCAGTGAGCTTTGGCATCGGCGTGCTGCTGCTCATGGCCCGCCAGCCGATGGCGAACGGCAGCTTCACCGTGGGCGACTTTGCACTGTTTGTCTACTACTTGGGCTTTACAACCTTTCTGCCAGGCTATCTCGGCTCGTTCATCGGCGACTACAAGACGCAGGCGGTGTCGATCAACCGCCTGCTGGAACTGGTGCGGCCGGAAGACCCGCTGAGGTTGGTGGAGCCACACCCGATCTACGCCGGCCACACACCGCCGCCGCCCACGCCGCCCGCCAAGACCCCCGCCGACCAACTGGAAACGCTGGACGCGAGTGGGCTGAGCTTCTGGTATCCCGGTGCCGAGCGCGGCATCCAGAACGTTGACCTGCATCTACGTCGCGGTGAGTTTGTGGTCATCACCGGCCGGATCGGGTCGGGCAAGAGCACGTTCGTGCGCGTGCTGTTGGGGCTGCTGGACAAGCGGGCCGGCGAGATCCGTTGGAACGGTCAGGTAGTGGCCGAGCCGGCCGCCTTCTTCATCCCGCCGCGCGCCGCCTCCATCAGCCAGGTGCCGCGCCTGTTCTCTGAGACGTTGCGCGAGAACATCCTACTGGGCCAGACCGAGGCCGAAGTCGACCTGGCGGGCGCTATCCGCGCCGCCGTGCTGGAGACCGATGTAGCCCAGTTGGAGCAGGGGCTCGACACGCTGGTCGGGCCGCGCGGGGTGCGCCTCTCCGGTGGGCAAGTGCAGCGGGCGGCGGCAGCCCGCATGTTCGTCCGCGACCCCGAGCTGCTGGTGTTCGACGACCTATCGAGCGCGTTGGACGTGGAGACCGAGCAAGCCCTGTGGGCGCGCCTCGACGAGCGCCGCCGGACGAATGCCAGCACCTGCCTGGTGGTCTCGCACCGCCGGGCCGCCCTGCAGCGCGCCGACCGGATCCTGCTCCTCAAAGACGGGCGCGTGGAGGCCGAAGGCACGCTCGACACGCTACTGATCGAGTCGGACGAGATGCGGCGGCTGTGGTCTGAAGATACCGGTGCAGACGAATAATAGCGACACACGGGAGACTCAGGCGCGCTTGGGTAAGTGCCAAGGGTGCGTATAGCCTCGGCCGGCTTGATGACAGCCCTGCGCCTGGGCGGCATCTACTCCGTGGCTATGCGAATGGCGCGCGGGCGGCTGACCCGGAGGCTTGCATGCCGGAAAAGTCCACTGCTATAATCCTGGTATGGCTGGCCCTCTGATTGTGGCGGTGGTGGTGCTGCTGCTCCTGGTGTGGGCGTTGGCGCCGCGCGGCGTGCCGTGGGCCAACGCGTTGACCCGCATCAATGCGGGCGCGGGCGGCCGGGCCGAA